>JBOGYA010000078.1:0-10722 GCA_050696515.1 Solirubrobacteraceae bacterium | reverse complement strand
GCCTGCGCCACCCTCTAGGGGAGCGTCAGGCACAGCTCGTCCACCGCCCGCAGCAGCGCCTCCGGCTCGCCACCCAGGGGCAGGCCGGGAGCGGACTGGCGCCCACGACGCAGCTGCACCTCGATCTCGCCCGACTCCAGCGAGCGGCGCCCGACGGTGAGCCGCAGCGGGCAGCCGAGCAGCTCGGCGTCGGCGAACTTCTCGCCTACCGGCCTTTCGCGATCGTCGTAGAGCACCTCCACCCCGCCGCCGCGCAGGGTCTCGTACAGCCCGTCCGCTGCATCGCGCTCCGGGGTGCCGGGCCGGCCAAGCGCCACGAGGTGCATGGCGAAGGGCGCGAGGGCGCGTGGCCAGGAGATGCCGTGCTCGTCGGCGTACTGCTCGACGGCGGCGGCCACGATCCGCGCCAGTCCGATCCCGTAGGAGCCCATCCAGATCGGATGCTCGTGGCCGTGCTCGTCGAGGTAGTTGGCCCCCAGCGGCTCGGAGTAGCGGGTGCCGAGCTTGAAGATGTTGGCGATCTCGATCGCCGGCTCGATCGTGCCATCGGCCAACGTCACGCTGTCCTCGCCAGCGGGGCAGGGCGCCAGGTATTCGTGCGCGCCGAGCCCGCCCATCATCCCGACGTCGCCCTCGACGCGGTGAAAGCGCAGGCCGGTGCGCTCCATGATGCGGTCGTACGCCCCCACCTGCCGGTCGTAGCTCACCGCCAGCCCGGCGGCGTCGCGGTCGAAGGTGTAGGCGTCCTTCATCACGAACTCGCGCGTGCGCAGCACCCCAGCGCGCGGGCGGGGCTCATCGCGCTCCTTGACCTGGAAGTGGTAGAGCGCGAGCGGGAGGTCGCGGTAGGAGCGCACGAGATGGGCGACGTGGAAGGTGACGGCCTCCTCGTGGGTCATCGCGAGCACGAGCTCCGAGCCCTTGCGGTCGGTGAGCTTGAACAGCTCCTCGATCTCCAGGCGCCCGGTCTTGCGCCACGGCTCGGCGGGCTGCAGCACCGGCATCAGCAGCTCCTGCGTGCCGATTGCGTCCATCTCCTCGCGGACGATCTGGACGACGCGCTGGTGCACGCGCCACCCGGCCGGCAGCCACGTCCACATGCCGGCCCCCATCTGGCGGACGAGGCCGGCGCGCACCATCAGCTTGTGCGAGATCGCCTCCGCGTCGGCGGGAGCCTCCTTCTCGGTGGGCAGCAGGTACTCGGAGAGGCGGGTCATCGCGAGGGAGCCTAGAGCCTTTGATAGAACAGCGTCCAAGCCGAGCGTCAACCAAAGCGACCGAGAGAAGGAGAAGCCCCGATGGCCTACACAGTCCCGCCGCTTCCATACGCGTACGACGCGCTGGAGCCGCACATCGACAAGCTGACTATGGAAATCCACCACGACAAGCACCACCAGGCATACGTGGACAAGGTCAACGCCGCGCTCGCGGGCACCCCGCTGGAGAACGCCACGGTCGAGGACGTGCTCAAGGACCTCGGCCAGGTTCCCGACGACAAGCGCGGCGCGGTCAAAAACAACGGCGGCGGGCACTACAACCACACGCTGTTCTGGGAGAGCATGGGTCCGGACGGCGGCGGCGCCCCCGACGGAGCGCTCGCGCAGGCGATCGACTCCGCGTTCGGCTCGTTCTCGGACTTTCAGGCGAAGCTGAAGGAAACCGGCGTCAACCAGTTCGGCTCGGGGTGGTCGTGGCTGGTGCACGACGGCTCGGGTCTGGCGGTCGTGGGCACCCCCAACCAGGACAATCCCATCTCCGCCGGCAAGACCCCCCTGCTGGGGGTGGACGTGTGGGAGCACGCCTACTACCTGAAGTACCAGAACCGCCGTCCCGACTACCTTGATGCGTGGTGGAGCACCGTGGACTGGTCGAAGGTGGCGGTGCGCTTCAGCGCCGCGGGCTGAGCACCTTCTCCTGGCCGGCGCTCAGTTGCGGCTGAAGCGCCGGCCGGCGACGGGCGAGGCCTCCTCGTCGAGGGGGGCCATAGCCGGCTGAAGCATCGACTCGAGCACGGCGTCGGCCTCCTCGTCGCTCTCGGCCGCGGCGGCCTCCAGCGCGGCAATGCGCTCGGGGGTCAGCTGCGTGTCGTCCTCGTTGGCTGCCAGCCACTCGCGCGCCTCGGCGGCGGCGGCCTCGTCGCGCTGCACGGTCTTGCCGGCGGCGTAGTAGCGGTCGATCTCCTTGAAGAGCTCCTCGACGAGCTGCTCGGTGGGGACCTTCTTCAGAGGCTCGCCCTTGGAGTAGATCATCCCCATGTCCTTGGCGCCGGTGATGCCGAAGTCGGCGTGGCGGGCCTCGCCGATGCCGTTGACCGCGCAGCCGAGCACGGAGACCTCGATCGGGTCCTCGTAGGCTTCCAGGCGCCGCTCGACCTCGGCGACGACAGTGTCCATGTCGAACTGCAACCGGCCGCACGTGGGGCAGGCGATCAGGTCGGGTCCGCGCTCGCGCAGCTTCAGCGCCTTGAGGATCTCCCACGCGACCTTGACCTCCTCCTCGGCGTGGAAGGTGGAGAGCGAGATGCGGATCGTGTCGCCGACGCCGTCGGCGAGCAGCGTGCCGAGGCCCACCGCGGACTTCAGCGACCCCGACCACTTCGTGCCGGCCTCCGTGATCCCGAGGTGCAGCGGGTAGGGGATGCGCTCGGAGAGCAGGCGGTTGGAGGCGATCGTGTTGGGCACCGACGTGGACTTCATCGAGACCTTGAAGTCCTCGAAGTCGAGGGACTCCATCAGCGCGACGGTCTCCAGCGCCGCGGTGACGAGCGCCTGCACGGGATCGTCGTACTCGAGCTGGCGCAGGTGCCGGGGCAGCGAGCCGGAGTTGACGCCCACGCGCAGCGGCGTGCCGTGCCGCTTGGCGAGCGCGACGACCTCTCCGACCTTGTCGGGCCCGCCGATGTTGCCGGGGTTGATCCGCACGCAGTGCGCCCCCGCTTCGATCGCCTTCAGCGCGAGCGTGTGGTTGAAGTGGATGTCGGCGATCACGGGGATCGGCGACTGGGCGACGATCGAGCGCAGCGCCTGCACGTCCTGCTCGCGGGGCACCGCCACGCGCACGATGTCGGCGCCGGCGTCGGCGACCGTGCGGATCTGAGCCATCGTCGCCGCGAGGTTGGCGGTCTCGGTCTTGGTCATCGTCTGCACGGCGACGGGCGCCCCGCCGCCGACAGGGACGCCTCCTACAGTTATCTGTCGCGCCGACGCCATGGTGAGCAGAGGGGCCTGGCTCGCCGGCCTGCGGCCGGCTGCGACACCCTCTATACCGTGATTCTACGAACCCGCCCCCCCTCCGAGGTGTACGCCACCGCCCACGGCCCGCTGGCACGCCTGGCCTCGCCCCTCGCGGCACGCGCACGCAGGCGCCGCCACGAGCGCTTCTTCGCGCTCACAGGCCTGCGCGAGGGCGCGCGCGTGGTGGACGTGGGCTGCGGGCGGATCGGCCTGCGGGCGTGGGAGCCGGCGCTGGACATCACGGGCGTCGACATCGCGCCACGCCCGGAGTACCCCGGCCCGTTCGTGCAGGCCGACGCGGCGGAGGGGCTGCCGTTCGCCGACGACGCATTCGATCTCGTGTACTGCAGCAGCGTGATCGAGCACGTCCCGCCCCCGCGCCGGGAGGCGTTCGCCGCGGAGCTGCGGCGCGTGGGGCGTGGATGGCTCGTGCAGACGCCGGCGTGGTCGTTCCCGATCGAGCCGCACGCGCTGCTGCCGGCGGCGCACTGGCTGCCCCCCAGCCTGCGCCGTCCCTACTGGAAGCTCGGGGCGACCGGCGGATGGGAGGAGATCGAGCTGTTGCGCCGGGGGGAGCTGGAGGCGCTGTTCGGCCCGGCGCTGCCCGAGCGGTGGGGCCCACTGGTCAAGAGCTGGGTGTGCATCAGCCCCCCAGCCGGCTGATGTCATTGCTGAAGCCGTTGATGACCAGGAAAGCGAGCAGCACGATCCCGATCGAGCTGAAGCGCCACATCGCGTTGAGCGAGACCCGGCGCCCGCGCACCTTCTCGGCCACCGACCACAGCACGTGGCCGCCGTCGAGGGGCAGGAAGGGGAAGAGGTTGATGACGGCCAGCACCAGCGAGACGAAACCAAGGATCACGAGCGCGTAGCCCGCTCCCGCGACGACGGCTTCCTGGGTGACCACGGTGATCCCCACGATGCTGCTGAACTGGTGGCGCACCTTCGCGCTGGTGAAGGCGTGGCCGATGTTGGTGAGCGTCTGAGCGGTGATCCCCCACATCTCGCCGAGGGCGGCTCCGGCGGCGCCGAGCGCACCGAAGTGCTTTGCGGGGGCGCCGAAGCCGAAGCCGATCAGCATCCGGTGGATGGCCGCGCTGTAGCGGGGGTAGACCGAGAGCAGGACCACACGCCCGGCGCGCCTGACGGTCAGCTGCACCGGGGTCGCGGCGCGACAGCCCTCGCGTGGAGCGCCTGCGCAGCGGTGGGCGGCGATCGCCCGCATCGCGGAGGCGACGGTCACGCGCCGCCCGTCGACGGTGAGGATCCGGTCGCCGGGCATGAGCACACCGACGGCGGGCTCGCCCTGCTCGATCGCCGCCACGGTGGTGCTCGGAACGCGCGTTTGGATCGAGGGATTGAGGTTTTCGAGCGTGGCGGCGCCGTCGAGGCTGCCGGCGAAGAGGATCGCCCAGAACACCAGGAACGCGATCGCCAGGTTCACGCCGGGGCCGGCGAGGATCACGACGATGCGCTTCCACGGCGGCTGGTTGTAGTAAGCGCGCCGCGCGACCTGCGGCTCCAGCCCCTCGATTTCCTGCGGGCTCATCCCGGTGATCTTCACGTACCCCCCCGCGGGGATCGCGCCGATCATGTACTCGGTCTCCCCGCGACGGATCCCGACGAGCTTCGGGGGGAAGAACAGCGAGAAGCGCTCCACGCGCATCCCGACGGCCTTCGCCACGGCGAAGTGCCCAAGCTCGTGCAGGACGATCAGGGCGGCGATGCCCAAGATGGTGAGTGCCCAACTCATGCGCCTCAGTGTGGCAGGCGACGGCGAGACTTCGGTCGGGTTGCGCCCACGGGGCACGCCGAGTCAAGGATCAGACCTCACCCTCCCGCCCATCCCCGGCAACCCACCCCACCGCAGCGACGGCCTCCGCGGCGGGGGCGACGTCAGAGGACCGTCAACGGCAGCCTGGGATCGAGTCGCCGCAGATCGTCGGGGTCGCTCGTTACGACACCTTGCCTGTGGCGGCGGGCGCACACCACGACGCTTGCGTCGATCGCGTCGCTGCAGCGGCGCAGCCCGAGCAGCAAACCCACCACACGCGCGGTCGCGTCATCGAGGGGCACGACGTTCGTATGATCGTGCTTCAGCAGTCGCGCCAGGCGCGTTTGGCGACGAGGGTCCCTGAGCACCTGCGCAAGCACGCCGGCAGGAATGTGCAGAGCTGCCTCGGGATCGACCGCGGCGCGCTGCAGCAGCGCACGTACCCGCTCGTCGCCGCGCTCCAGCGCAATCAGGGCACCGGCGTCGAGGGTGAGTCCCTTCAATTCGGATCGGACAGGGCCAGGGCGGCGTCAGCCCAGGCGTAGGCCTCAGCGCTGGGCTCGCCATACTCGGCGATCAGTTCTGCAACGAGCTCGGCGAGGCTGTGCTCATCCTGCTCGGGGCCCGGCCTCACGAGGGTCTCGGCGAGTGCCGCGGAGATAAAGCCAGAGACGCTCGCGGCCTCCCCGCGCGCGACAGCCTCCCGCACCTGCTCGACCTGCTCCCGGGGCAGGGAAACCGTGATCTTTGCGACCTTAGTCATACCAAGATCATACCAAGTTCCCGGATGCCACAATACGGGACTGGGCGCAGAGGCGGGAGCTTCGTGATGGGGCAGTCGATGTAGGTCCACACTCCTCTACTTCGACACTCCAGTCCGAGTGGGACAAGCCGCGGGTTGGGCTGTGACGGTCCCAGCCGCCCTCACCCCAGTGCCGCGACGGCCTCCGCGGCGAGAGCCCGCGCCTCGCGGTCGGCCTCGTAGAGCGACTCGAACGCACGGACGGGAGCGCCGGGGAGCCGTTCCAAGGTCGCCTCGATCACGGCGGGGATGTCGGTGAAGGCCAGGCGCTCGGAGAGGAATGCGTGGACGGCGATCTCGTTGGCCGCGTTCAATACGCAGGGCGCGGTGCCGCCGGCGAGGGCCGCCTCGCGCGCGAGGCGCAGGCAGGGGAAGGCATCGAGATCGACGGCCTCGAAGGTGAGCTCTCCGACCTCCACCAGGTCCAGGGGCGCGATCGGGAGCTCGACGCTCTCCCCGCCGTGCAGCGCGTAGGAGATCGCCACGCGCATATCGGGAGGGCCGACGTGGGCGAGCATCGCGCCGTCGGCGAGTTGGATCAGCCCGTGCACTAGCGACTGCGGGTGCACGACCACATCGATCCGCTCGTACGGCGTGCCGAACAGGTGATGGGCCTCCATCAGCTCCAGGCCCTTGTTCATCAGCGTCGCCGAGCCGATCGTGTTCATGCTCCCCATCGCCCAGGTGGGATGGGCGAGCGCATCGGCGACGCTCACGCCCCGCAGCTGCGCGCGCGTGCTCCCGCGGAAGGGGCCGCCGGAGGCGGTGATCGTGAGGCGCTCCACAGCCCCCGGGGGAAGGCCCGAGAGCAGCTGGTGCAGCGCGGTGTGCTCGGAATCGACTGGGATGATCCGCGCGCCGGTGGCTTCGGCGAGCGCGGTCACGAGCTCGCCGCCGACGACGAGCGACTCCTTGTTGGCGAGTGCGAGGTCGATCCCCTCGCCGAGCGCCGCCACGGTGGGCCCAAGGCCCGCGGAGCCGACGAGCGCGTTGAGCACGAGCTCGGCCCCGGACTCCACGACCAGCCGCACGAGACCCTCCGCCCCGCCGAGCACCTCTCCCCCGGTCCACGCCTCGGCGGCACGCGCGGCGGCGTGCGGCTCGACGAGCGCGATCCGCTGCACGCCGTGCGCGCGGGCCTGCTCGACGAGGGCCTCCCAGGAGCGCTCGGCGGAGAGGCCGACCAGCTCGAGCTCCCCACTGCGCGCCACGATGTCGAGCGCCTGCGTGCCGATCGAGCCGGTGGAGCCGAGGATCAGCAGGCGCTTTCGCTCAGACATACGCCAGCCAGACGTAGTAGCCCACGACGGCGGTGAAGAGCACGGCGTCGAGGCGGTCGAGCGCGCCGCCGTGGGCGCCGAACAGCCGCCCGGCGTCCTTGGCGCCGGCTTCGCGCTTGACGAACGACTCGAACAGGTCGCCGGCCGGCGCGGCGAGCGCTACGCATACGCCGAGCACAAGCGCGTGCGTGCCGGGCAGCCATTCCTGGTAGCGGCCGGCGAACCACACGGCGGCGACGGCGCAGGCCATCCCGATCAGGAGGCCCTCGACGGTCTTGTTGGGCGAGATCGTGGGCGCGAGTGGGCGGCTGCCGAAGAGGCGCCCGCCGAGGTAAGCGCCAGTGTCGCCGAGGAAGGTGCCAACCAGGACGTCGATGACGATGCCCTCGCCGTGGGGCAGGCCGCGCAGCAGCACGGCGTGGGCAAGCGCGAAGCCGATCCAGAAGATGCCGAGCAGCGTGATTGCCAGCCCCCCCACGCCGGAACGGCGCTGCAGCAAGGTCAGCGCGAACAGCACGGGCAGCGCGGCGACCGCTGCGAGCAACACCTGCGCGGGCCCGCCGTAAAGAGCCCCGGCGAGTAGCCCGGCGAGCGCGACCAGGCCGGCGAGGCGCACGGGGTGGACGCGCTCGTACATCGAGAAGAGCTCGTGCATGCAGACCGCTCCGAGCGCGAACAACCCCAGCGCGAAGACGGCGCCGCCCTCGATCACGATGAACAGCGCGAACGCGATCGCGGGCAGCGCGGCGAGGACGCGCGCGGCGAGGTCCGAGCGCCCGCGCCTCCCATCGCGGCGCGCGGGGCCGCCCGCGTCAGCGTGAAGGCGGGGGCCAGCTGGGGTGTGGGAGCCGGCAGGCATCGCTTCTCATCGCCCGCCGAAGCGCCGCCGCCGGGCGCTGAACTCGGCGAGCGACTGCTCGAGCGCCGCGCGCGTGAAGTCGGGCCACAGCTCCTCGCGGAAGACGAGCTCGGAGTAGGCGGACTGCCACAGTAGGTAGTTGGAGAGGCGCCGCTCGCCGGAGGTGCGGATGATCAGGTCGGGGTCGTGCATCTCGGGGGCATAGAGGCAGCGGCGGAACTCCTCCTCGGTGGGATCCACCCTGTCGGTCGCGAAGCGTCTGGCGGCGTCGAGGATCTCGGCGCGCCCACCGTAGTTGAAGGCGACGAACAGGGTGATCGTCTCGTTCTCGGCGGTGAGCGCTTCAGCCCAGCGCATCTGCTCGACGAGGCCCTCCGGGACCCCCTCGCGGCGGCCGATGAAGCGCATCCGCACGCCCTCCTGGTGCAGCTCGGGGGTCTCGCCCGCGATCCGCCGGGAGAACATCTCGAGCAGCCCCTGCACCTCGGTGGCGGGGCGCGACCAGTTCTCGGTGGAGAAGGAGTACACGGTGAGCTCCTTGATCCCGAGCTCCACGGAGTCGCGCAGGCGCGCCTTGACGGTGTCGGCGCCGGCGTCGTGCCCCTCGTTGACGGGCACCCCGCGAGCGCGCGCCCAGCGTCCGTTTCCGTCGGTGATGATCGCGAGGTATTTGACCCCCGCCATCAGACCTCGAGAATCTCCTCTTCCTTGGCTTTGAGCACCCCGTCGAGGTCGGCTACGCGGGCGTCGGTGAGCTTCTGCAGCTCGACCTCGGCGCGGTGCTCGTCGTCGGAGCCAGTCTCGCCGGCCTCCTTGAGCTCGCGCAGGTCGTGCATCACGTCGCGGCGCACATTACGGACCTTGATGCGCCCCTCCTCGATCAGGTGGCGTACGACCTTGACCAGCTCACGGCGGCGTTCCTCGGTGAGCTCAGGCACGGCGAGGCGCACGACGGAGCCGTCGTTGGAGGGGTTGAGTCCGACGTCGGACTCGTTGATAGCCTTCTCGATGAACTTGATCGAGGACCTGTCGTAAGGCTGCACCGTGAGCAGACGCGCTTCGGGCGCAGAGATCGTCGCGAGCTGGTTCAGCGGAGTAGGGGCGCCGTAGTAGTCGACCACGACGCGCTCCAGCAGAGCCGGGCTCGCGCGACCGGTGCGTACGGTGGCCAGTTCGTGCTGGGTGGCCTCGACGGACTTGGTCATCCGCGCGCGAGCGTCCTCGATCAGCTCGTCGATCATCTCAGCCACGAACGCCTCCCTCCTCCTCGCTCGCCGTTGTCGCCACCAGGGTGCCCACGCGCTCCCCAGAGATTATCCGCGAGAGAGCGTGCTCGTCGTCCATGTTGAAGACGTTGAGCGGCATCCCGTTCTCCATGCAGAGCGCCAGGGCAGTGGAGTCCATCACGCGCAGGCGGCGCTCCAGCGCCTCCATGTGCGTGATCGTGGGGATGAACTGCGCGGCGGGGTCGAGCGCGGGGTCGGCGGTGTAGACGCCCTGGACGCCGTTCTTGGCCATCAGGATGATCTCGGCGTGGACCTCGGCGGCGCGCAGGGCGGCGGCGGTGTCGGTGGTGAAGAACGGGTTGCCGGTGCCGGCGGCGAAGATCACGACGCGCCCCTTCTCGAGGTGGCGCATCGCGCGGCGGCGGATGTAGGGCTCGGCGACCTCGGAGATCGCCAGGGCGGACTGCACGCGCGTGTCGGTGCCGTTCTTCTCCAGGGCGTCCTGGAGCGGCAGGGCGTTCAGCACGGTGGCGAGCATCCCCATGTAGTCGGCGGTCGAGCGGTCCATCCCGGCGGCGGCGCCCTTCATGCCGCGGTAGATGTTGCCGGCGCCCACCACGATCGCGACCTCGACCCCCTGGTCGCGCACCGCCCCCACCTGCCGCGCGACGGCGGCCACGCGCGCCGGGTCGGTGCCGAACTGCAGCTCCCCCATCAGCGCCTCGCCGGAGAGCTTTAGAAGGATGCGTCTGAAAGCGGGAGCCATCTGGCGAGGGAGCCTATCCGTCCCGTGCGATCCCCACTGTCCAAGTGGTAAGGCCAGCCATCCGTGGCGGCCTCACACTCCTATTGCGAAGCGGGCGAACCGGCGGATCACAATGTTCTCTCCGGTCTTCGCGGTGAGCTCGTCGCGCAGCTGCTGGACGGTCTTGCCCTCGAACTTGGGGTGGTGCATCTGGAGCTCGAGCAGCACGATCGTCTGGTACCAGGCGTCGAGCTTGCCGGAGACGATCCGCTCGCGCACGTTCTCGGGCTTGTCGGCCGCCTCCTGCTCGTAGAGGCTCATCTCCGCATCGCGGGCCGCGGCGGGCACGTCCTCGCGGCTGACGTAGGCGACGGTGGGGGTCGCGGCGATCTGCATGGCCACGTCGCGGGCGAAGCCGGTGAAGTCCTCGTTGGTGGCGACGAAGTCGGTGTTGCAGTCGACCTCGATCAGCACCCCGACCTTGGCGCCGGGGTGGATGTACGCCTGCACGGTGCCCTCGGTCGCGGTGCGCTCGCCGAGGTCCTGGATCTTCTTGCCCTGGCGCAGGCGCAGGATCTCGATCGCTTTCTCGAGGTCTCCCGCGGCCTCTGTGAGGGCCTTCTTGCAGTCCATCATCCCCGCGCCGGTGCGGTCGCGGAGGGCCTTCACGTCTTTGGCGCTGATCTCCACCGCGCTCACTGTGCACCGGCCTCCTGTGCGCTGGGCTCCTCGGTGGTCTCGACGGCTGGCGGAGAGGCCCCGTCGGGCTGGGGCTCGGCAGGCGGGCTCGCGGCACTCTCGGG
>JBOGYA010000077.1:0-10839 GCA_050696515.1 Solirubrobacteraceae bacterium | reverse complement strand
TGGCGGCTACCCAAGCAGCCCTCGGGTGAGCTGCGCCTCGATCGTGGCCCGGTCGCCGATCGCGGCGGGTCCGATCCCGGCGATGCGCACCGCGGCGGCGGCGTTGGCGAAGGCGGCGGCCTGCGCTGGGGGCCGGCCCTCGCGCAGCGCGATGAAGAGGGCGGCGGCGAGCACGTCGCCCGCGCCGAGGTCGTCCTGGACACGCGTGATCGGGGGCACGGGGATCTGTAGGAGCGCGCCGTCCGGCAGGTGCAGCTCGGTGGGCTGTGCCCCCGCGGTGACCGCGAGGGTTGCGCCGCCCGCCCGAGCGCTCGCGATTACTCCCGCGCAGCTCTCCCGCTCGCGCTCGCTGAGCACCCATGCGTCGCAGCGCTCTGGCAGCTGCTCGCGGCGCAGTGGCGCGAGCGCGATGTCCCCCGCGGCGTTCCATTTGCGCACGAGCCCCTGCGGGGTGAGCCCCACGAATCCGGCGTGGCCGCGCCACGCGCGAGGGGTCTCGCGGGCGACGGGGGCGAGGTGGAGGATTGCGGTGTCCACCTCGGGCTCCTCGATCGGCCCGGCCCAGGCGAGTAGCCGCTGGTGGCGTTCGGGTCCCTCACCCGAGGTTTGCAGCGTGGTGGTGCGCTCGGCGGGAAGGACCGTGAGGTCGAGCTCGTTGCGATAGGGCCTGAGCAGCCATTCGATCTCGTGGGGGTCGCCTTTGGTCAGGATCTGCGTACGCAGTTTGAGCCGCGCTGCCTGGAGCGCGCTATAGAGGGCTGTTCCGCCCGGGCGGCGGGACCCGTCGGCGTCGAGCACGTCGACGGTGACGTGCCCCACGGTCGTGTAGTCATACCGGGGCACCGCTCAGGGCGCGGTGGCGCCCACGCGCGGCGGCGTCCGCAGCGGCAGCTCGGACCCCGCGATCGCGGCGGCGGCGAGACGGCCGGTGAAGACGCAGCCGCCGAGGAAGGTGCCCTCCAGGGAGCGCTTGCCGTGCATCCCGCCGCCGCCGAAGCCGGCGGCCTCCCCGACGGCGTAGAGGCCAGGGATCGGCTCGCCGTCTGAGCCACGCAGCACGCGGCAGGCGAGGTCGGTCTGGATGCCGCCGAGGCTCTTGCGCGCCATCACCTGCAGGCGGATCGCGATCAACGGTCCTGCCTTGGGGTCGAGGATCGGCTGAAAGGCGCAGGTCCGCAGGCGGTCTCCGCGCCAGTTGCGAAGCTGCGCGATGCGCCGCAGCTGGTCGTCGTTGAAGAGGCCCTTGCCGCGCGCGATCGCGGCGTCGTAGCGGCCGATCTCCGCGGCGAGCACGTCGGGATCGATCGCGTCCCGTCCCCTCCTCGCCACATCGCCAGCGACCGCATCTTCGCCCTCGACGGTCCCTCCGCCTTCGATCGCCCGCGTCACCTCGTTCATCTTGCGCGCAAGCTCGGGCAGCGAGTCGGCGGCCACGAAGTCGGGGGAGCCCTCCAGCAGGTGGGCCACGACGCGCGGTTTGCCGAGCACCACGCCGAGCAGGAAGCGCAGGCGGCGGCGCTCGCGCAGGTGGGGGTTGTGCTGAGAGCCCGACACGTCCAGCTCGCGCCGTGCGATCTTCTGGTTGCAGATCAGCCACGAGTACTTGCGCTCGTCCTCGCACATCCGCTCAAGGGCGGCGTAGGCGTCGTAGGTGGGCATCACCGGCACCGGGCCGTAGCGGTGGCCGTCGGGGTCGAGCATCACCCCGGAGCGCGGCGGGATCAGCTTCACGCCGTGGTTCTCGCGCTGCGGCGCGGGGTGGCGCACGGCGTCCGCGTAGTTCCACATTCGCTCCAGGTGCGTCACCGCGCCGCCCACGCGCTCTACCTCCGCGTGCATGGCGCCGTCGGCGTAGGGGTGCGAGCCCATCAGGAGCCGCCGCGGGGGGCTGCCGAGCTCCGCGGTGGGCCACACGCGGCGCACGAGGTCGGGGTTGCCCCCGATCCCGCCCGCGGCGATCACCACGGCCTTGCCGGCTCGGGCCTCATAGCCTCCTGCTCCAGCCCCGTCATCCCCGCCATCCGAGGGTCGCTCGCCCGCGCCGGTCGTGGATTCCCCGTGCTCCCGCCCCGCCACGTGGCCCGGCACGCGAGGCTCCCCGCTCGCGCTTCCGTGGCCCCCGCTCCAATCCTCATCCATAACCCTGCAGCCCACTATGCGCTCCTGCCCGTCGGCGATCAGCCCGGTTACGCGCGCCCCGAAACGGACCTCCAGGGCCGCGCGGCGCGGGTGGCGCTCGATCGCGCTCCACACCGCCTGCACGAGCGCCTTGCCAGTGCCCCACGTGAGGTGGAAGCGTGGCACCGAGTTGCCGTCGCCGAAGTTGCCGCGCTCGGCCCAGTTGACCACCGGGAAGAAGCGCACCCCCACCTCGCGCAGCCAGCCGCCGACGTCGTCGCGCGCCCGCGTCACGTACTGCTCGGCCCACTGCCGCGGCCAGTGCTCGTCTGCGCCGAGCTCCGCGATCCGCAGCCAGTCTTCCAGCGCCAGTCGCTCGCTGTCGCGGATTCGCGAGCGGCGCTGCTCGGGGGAGTCCACCATGAACATCCCCCCGAACGCCTCCCGTGCGAGGCCCCCCAGCTCGTGGGGGTGGCAGCGGTCCAGCAGCAGCACCGTGTGGCCGCTGCGCAACAGCTCCAGCGTGCTCACCAGCCCGGCGAGACCGGCCCCGACCACGATCGCGTCGGGCTCGTGGGTCTCCGCGTTGCCGTTGGAGTCAGACATAGAGGGAAGGGTATGGGTTGCGCGCTCGGCTGGCTGTCGAGGCGTCCCGGCTCAGTTACGGCAACGCAATTTGCAGGGCCGCGAACACCTGCTTGATGCCGTGCACGAACGCCGCGGCGTCCGGGCCGTCGTGGTCGATCGCGACGACCATGCCGACAACTCTCCGTGCCTCATCCACCACGATCGCTCCGCTGTCGCCCTTCGCGGCAAACGCGGCTCCGTCGCTGCCGTACGCCCACCACCCCTTCGCATAGCGAGCTCTGACGTCCTCCATGTAATGGTCGGCGGGTATCGGCATGAGCTGGCCGCTGGTCATGCCGGTCTGCGCGCCGTGCTTGCGCACTGCGACGACCTCGGATTCGTCCTCGGCAACCCATAGGTCGCGGAGCCCGTTGGGCGCGCCGCAGTCCATATGGCTGCTGCATGCGATGCTCGGGTGAGGCTTGACTACGGCGGCGTCCACTACGATCGACGGGAGGTGGCTGAGGGGGACGCGTCGCCGAACGGTTCCGCAGAACCGGCCGTCGGCGCTCGACGGCTCAGGGCCGGCGGGAGCACACAAGATGCGCGTTCCGTCCGGCACGTCGTCGAGCAGATGGGCAGCCGTGAGAATCAGGCGATCGTCCTCGTCCGTGCTCTCCGGAATGAGATCTTGAACCAACAGCCCGAAGGATCCTCGCCGCGTGTGGCGGCGATCTCCAAACGTCGACACAGGGTCGACAAAGATCCAACATCCCGGCCCTAGCAGAGGCAGACGCTATGAGTAGGCGAGCATGGCACGGCGGCCTGCATGCACGACGACTGGGAGGCCACGGAAGGTCTCGGGCAGGTCGACGGCATTGCGGTCGCCGACCTCGACAAAGAGCACGATCCGGCCGTCAAGCCTGCGAATGCGCACGCCGATCACGTCCTCGTCGTTCATGTATCGATGGACAAATGCCTGCTGGATGTCCGTAAAGCTGCTCACTGGTGCCTGTCCGATGCTCGTTGGCAAGTCCTGCTCACCAAACTATGGCAGAGATCGGCAGGAAAGCAAGCTGGCCATTAGCGTTGCCACGCCGGTTTCGAGCATCGCTCTACGCGACTCGCTTGCCCCTCACGCCAGCGCCATCCCCGGGGCGACCCGCACCTCGACGAGCTCCGGGTTCTCGGAGGCCAGCGCGCGGCGCAGCTCCACGCCCAGCTCCTCCCGGTTCTCCGCCCGCCGCGCGCTCACCCCGTAGCCGGCGGCGACCGCCGCGGTGTCGAGCGCCGGCAGGTCGAGGCCCGGGGCGCCGGGGGTCTCCTCCATCATCGAGAAGAACTTGAGGATCGCGTACTCCTCGTTGCGCAGCACCAGGAACGTCACCGGCACCTTGTAGGCGGCGGCTGTCCAGAAGCTCTGCACCGCGTACTGCGCCGAGCCCTCCCCCACCACGCACACCACCGGGCGCTCCGGGCACGCCAGCTGTACCCCGATCGCCGCCGGCATCCCGAAGCCGAGGCCGCCGCCCGCGGAGAAGTAGTAGCTCCCCGGGCGTCCTACGCGCAGCTGGTTGCGCAGCGCGGGTGTCGCCGAGGGGGACTCCAACACCACGATCCCGTCCTGGG
The DNA here is from genome assembly GCA_050696515.1 of Solirubrobacteraceae bacterium. Taxonomy (GTDB): domain Bacteria; phylum Actinomycetota; class Thermoleophilia; order Solirubrobacterales; family Solirubrobacteraceae; genus Palsa-744. The sequence goes on along the minus strand of JBOGYA010000077.1, from coordinate 6,525 downwards.
GGAACACCTCCGCGAGGGCTCGCACCGCGGTGGAGGGGCTCATCGGGTCGGTGAGCGGGACCTCCTCGGGGGCCGGCCGCGGCGGCGGGGGCTCGCGCCTGGCACCCCCCGCTCCCGGCGGCCCCCCAGACCCCACAGAGGCGGGTCCTCCACTTCCTTCTTTTGAAGCCCTATGCCGTCCTGGCTGCGCCGACCCGTCGGCCTCTCCCATCGCCACTCCCACCGCGTCCGCCAGCGCCGCCAGCGTGAGCGCCACATCCGCCACGATCGCGTCCCCCATCGGCGCCCGCGCCGCCTCGTCGGGGTCGGACGTGATCGCCGTCAGGCTCGTCCCCTCCGCCAGCAGCGGGCCGGGGATGTTGGGGTAGTAGGGGAAGATCGAGGTGCCCGCCGCGAGCACGAAGTCGTGTGCCGCGAGCGCTTCTCCTAGCGGCTGCACCGCCGGCGGCAGGACCCCCTGGAAGAGCGGGTGGCTCTCGGGGAAGCCCAGCCGCCCGCCGCCGGTCGCCGGGGTCGCGTACACCGGCAGGCGCGCGCGCTCGGCCAGCCTCACCGCCGCGTCCCACCCGCCGGCGGCGTCGATGTCCGGACCCGCCACGAAGGCCGGGCTGGCGGCTCCCGCCAGGCGCCGCGCGAGTGCCTCGATCGCGCTCCGCTCCGGCACGCTCGCGCCCGCCACGGTGCGCGTGGTCTGGTGGCGCACCTCCTCGTCGGAGCGCACCTCCGCGTACCAGTCGTCCATCGGGATCGACACGAACACGGGCCCCCGCGGGGGCAGCGCCGCGGTGTGCGCCGCGCGTGCCAGCGCGTGCGGCACGTCCTGCGCGCAGGGCGGCTCGTAGCTCCACTTCACGAGCGGGTGCGGCATCCGCGTTGCGTCGCGGTTCGTCAAGTTGGCCTGCAGCGTCATCAGCGAGCGGTACTGCTGGCCCGCGGTCACCACCAGCGGCGACTTGTTGGCCTGCGCGTTACAGATCGCCCCCATCGCGTTGCCCAGCCCGGGGGCGGTGTGCAGGTTGACCAGCGCCGGGCGTCCCGTCGCCTGGGCGTAGCCGTCGGCGATCCCCACCGCCACCGCCTCCTGCAGGCCCAGGATGTAGCGGAAGTCCTCCGGGAAGCCGCTCAACATCGGCAGCTCGGTGGAGCCCGGGTTGCCGAACAGCGTGGTCATCCCCCGCTCCCGCAGCAGCTCGATCGTCGCCTCTCGGACCGTCGTCATCGCGTGCTCCCCGCTTTCCCTGGTGGTCGCTCTTCTTCGGTGGTGGACGCCCCGGCGTCGGGGCGCAGGGAACCGTAGCCGAGTGCCGCCGCAATCGCTAGCCGTGCGGCGCGCCGGTCAGTTGAAGCTGGTGTCCCGGTGTGGGTGGCGGCTCACGTCGGCGCCCGCGGCGCTGTAGAGCAGCAGGACCTCTGCCTCTTCCACCGTGTCCACCACCATCAGGCGCCTGTCCAGGCCGGTGCGCTCGAGGATGTCGAGTACCTCCCTGCTGGGGCGCGAGATGATCAGCCCGCCCTGCAGGCACGCCCGCTCGCGCTGCAGGCTCAGGATCGCGCCCAACCCGCTCGAGCTCATGAACTCCGCGCCCGCGAGGTCCACGATCAGGCCGCGCGCCCGCCGCCGCCTGCACGCCGCGGCGATCCGCACCTGCATCGAGAAGGAGCTCGCGTAGTCGATCTCGCCGGAAACGATCGCTCGCAAAGGCATTCCCTCGCCTCCCTCGAACTCCACCCGCAGCGGCAAGGGCACTGCCGCGCGGTGCAAGTTCTCGTTCGCCGGTCCCATGCGATCCCTCCTATGTTTTGCTGTTGCGAACATGTCCACGAATAAGCCACCACAACGGACGACACACCCGCGCGTGATTTATCACGCCAGACCGACGCGAGATCGAGGAAAGATCGATCGAGTTGGCCTATTGGGATGCCGCATCAACGGCTCGCATCGAACGGCCCCACTCCCATCGACCGGCCAGCATCCAACGCCCCGCATCGAACGTCCCGCTAGCCTGTTCTGTGCCCTGACGACTTGATGACGCTACCCCGGCTTGCTCACCGACGACTTGCGACCGCGGGGTGCCTCGTGGTCCTGCTCGCGCTGCTCCTCTGCGCGCCGGCGGCGCCCGCCGCGACGCGGAGACACCCGCCGAAGGTCAAGAAGCCGCCTGCACTGAGCCTCTATGCCCAGCGCGCGGTACTTGCCTACGAGGCGATGCAGCAGAACTTCTACGTCCCCTCCGCGGGGCTGTACAAGGGCGAACCGGAGTACTCGTTCCTGTGGCCCTTCTCGCAGGCGCTAGCGGCGAGCGTCAGCGTCGCGCACATCTCCGGCCAGCAAGTCAAGCTCGCGGGTGGGCTGCGCGCCCTGGCGACCGGCCTGCAGGTGTACGCGAGCGCTCCCGCCCCCGTCGGGGAAACGACCGCGACAGGCGCCTCCACCACGCTGCGCTCCTTCGACGGCGTCGTCGCGCCTCCCGTGGGTCCCGGCGGGGACAGCTTCTACGACGACAATGAGTGGGTTGGGATTGAGCTCGTGCGCCTGTACGAGCTGAGCCACGAACCGGCTGAGCTGCAGCAGGCCGAGCAGATCATGGAGTTCGTGATGGCCGGCTGGCAGACCGCCGGCCCCGAAGGCCAGCCGCTGCCCTGCCCCGGGGGGGTGCCGTTCTCCAACGCTCCGAGCAACGCTCAGCGCAACACCGTCACCGACGGCCCCGCCGCCGAGCTGGGCGTACAGCTGTACCGCATCACCCACGAAACCCGCTACCTGCAGTTCGCGGAGCTGGCCTACGGCTGGGTACGCCAATGCCTGCTGGAACCGAGCGGCCTCTACGCCGACCACATCAACCTCGACGGCGAAGTGAACAGGACGCTGTGGAGCTACACCCAGGGCACGATGATGGGCGCCGGGGCGCTGCTCTACCAGGCCACCCACGAAGGGGCCTACCTCTACGAGGCCCGTCTCACCGCGAAGGCCGCGCTCGCCTACTTCACCTACAGCCGGCTCTCCTCGGAAAACCCGTTCTTCGTGTCGGTCTACTTCCGCAACCTGCTCTACCTGGACTCGATCGCCCGCGCTGGCGCCCCGCCCGCCCGCGAAGCGACGCTGCCCGCGCGCGAATACGCCTACTACGCCTGGCAGCGCCACCGCCTCTCCGACGACCTCTTCGCCTACGGCTCACCGCCCACCGCTGAACTGCTGGGGCAGGCCGCGCTCGTGCAGATCTACGCGCTCCTCTCGACACCGCCCAAGACCTTCTTCTGATTGGCGGCCGATGGCCTGCGCGGAGCGGCGTCCTCAGTCGCTCGCGCGTGCTAAGCACGCCACGCTCCTTGCGTCCTTGCTCCACTTGACCCTCGACCACCAATCGCGCGCTGTGATTCAAGATAGGCTACGGCGAATGGAAGCGACCACCCTGATCACCCCCGCCGGCTTGGAGTCCCTGCGCGTGGAGCTCGAGGCGCTGGAGGGGGAGGGCCGCCGCGAGATCGCGGAGCGGATCAAAACGGCCCGCGAGTGGGGGGACCTCAAGGAGAACAGCGAGTACCACGACGCGAAGAACGACCAGGCTCACCTGGAGACGAAGATCGCGCGCCTGCGCGAGAAGATCTCCACAGCGGTGGTCGTCGAGGAGCAGGCGGGACCCAGCGCCGACGGCGCGGTCGGCTTCGGCTCGACTGTGGTGGTGCGCGACCAGAACGGGCTGGAGCGCACCTGGCGGATCGTGAGCTCTCACGACGCGGCCCCCGCGGAGGGCCGCCTCTCAGTGGAGTCGCCCGTCGCCCGCGCGCTCGTGGGGCGCCGCCCCGGCGAGCAGACCGCGGTGGTGCTGCCCCGCGGGGAGAGCGTGCTGAGCATCCTCAGCGTGGAGTAGCCCGGCGCCGACCAGATCCTCGCCCGCCCTCGCCCGACCGGCCCCCAGGCGCTGCAGGGCGGGCGGGGACTCAGATCCGGCGAGCATCGCCACGAACGCCTCGACGACCGCGGGATCGAACTGGCTGCCGGCGCACGCGCGCAGCTCGGCGATCGCCTCGGCGGGGGTGACGGCGCCGGAGTAGGAGCGCTCGGAGATCATCGCGTCGAAGGCGTCGCACACGAAGATGATCCGCGCGCCCAGCGGGATCTCCTCGGCGTGCAGGCCGTCGGGGTAGCCGGTGCCGTCGTAGCGCTCGTGGCTGGAGCGCACGAGCTCGGCGACGGGGCGCAGGGCGGCGGCGGCTTTGAGGATGCGCTCCCCGAGGATCGTGTGGCGGCGCATGAACAGCCACTCCTCGTCGTCCAGCGGGCCGGGCTTGTTGAGGATCGCGTCCGGGATCGCGATCTTGCCGACGTCGTGCAGCTCCGCCGCGCGGGCCAGCACGTCGAGCTCTTCGCCGTCCATCTGCAGCCGCCGCCCGACCTCAAGCACGAGCGCCCCCACCCCGCGCTGGTGCTCCTGCAGGTCGGGGTGGCGCTCCTGAAAGGCCTGCAGCAGCACGTCGCGCAGCTGGTGCACGGCGCTCGCCTCGCGGGTCTTGTCCTTGCGCTGGTAGAGGCGCTGGTCGGCGAGCTGCATCACCGCGGCGGGGTCGTTGAGCTCAGGGGGGATGCTCACCACCCCGTGAGCGGCCCCAATCGAGAAGCCGGGCCCCTGCTCGGAGAGCGCGGTCACGCTGGCCTGCACGAGCACGTCGAGGTGCTTGGCGCAGTCGCTCAGGAGCACGCAGAACTCGTCGCCCCCCATGCGGTAGGCGGTGCCGTGGGGGGCGACGACCGTCCGCAGCTTGTCGCTGAGTCGCGCCAGCAGAGCGTCGCCGGCGGGGTGGCCGAAGGTGTCGTTGTAGCGCTTGAAGCCGTTGAGGTCGTACAGCACGAGGTCCCACGTCTCGCCCGCGCTCGCGCGGCGGCAGGCGACGCCGAGGTCGTCCACCAGCAGCCTGCGGTTGCCGAGCCCCGTCAGCGGGTCGGTCAGCGCCAGGCGCCGGGAGCCGGCGAGCATCGCGATGTTCTCGCGGACGGTCATCATCAGGTGCACGCACACCGCGAGCACGGTCGCGGTCGCGAGGACCAGGGCGACCGTGGTGAGTTGGGCGGTGAGCAGGTCGCCGTAGATCAGCACTCCGAGGGCGGCGAGCAGCGAGAGGGAGGGCACCGACACCATGCGCCAGTCCTCCACCCGTCGCTGCCGCGGCCGCGGCCAGGGGGTCCAGGCGGCGATCGCCAGCAGGATCGCGGAGGCGGGCCACAGGAACTGGGTCGCTCCGCCTTCGCGGTAGCTGTCGGTGGCGGTGAGGTAGAGGTAGGAGGAGTCCGCGACCGCGCTCGCGAGCATCGCGGCCGCGATCAGCAGCCACACGCGCCCGGGGCGCCAGCCGGTCATGCTGAGCGCGCCGAGTGCGAACACCAGCAGCAGCAGGTCGCCGATCGGGTACGCGAGCGCCATCCCCAGCGACGCGGTGTCGCCGTGGGCGCCGCTCAGGATCGGGGGCAAGATGAGCGCGGCGCCCACCGCCGCGGCGGCGAGCCCGCCGATCAGCCCGTCGAGCCACATCCCGATGCGCAGCTCCCGCAGGTGGGCTCCGACGAGCAGCACCAGCGCGACGTAGCAGCAGGGGTAGAAGACGAGGTAGAGCGCGTCGGCGGGGCTGACGCTGCCGCCGGCCGCGCGGGGGCCTGCGACGAAGAGGGCGTAGTAGAGGTCTCCCAGGCACCAGCAGCAGAGGCCCGCGCCGAGTGTCAGCCACGCGGTGCGCTGCGCCTGGACCAGCACGCCGCGCGCGATCACTGTCAGCGTGGCCCCACCCATCAGCACTCCGTAGATCGTGTCGCCGAAGAGCCCTTCCCGCGAGGAGCCGTAGAAGCCGGCGAGGTTGTGCAGCGCCAGCACCCCCACTCCCCCCACGAGCAGAGCGAGGACCAGATTGACCGGGGCCGGCCGCGTGCGCGTTGCTGTTTGCATCCCTGATTGCATCGGCGGCGGCGCCGTGGCCCTGAAGCCGGATTGCCTGATTTGAACGAGTTGCCGAGGTCTACGCCGAGCGCTTCAGACGGCGCACGAAGCGCCTCGGCGGGTGCCAGTAGAGGCGCTCGCCTTCGCGTAGCGCGCGCTTGCGCAGCGTCTTGCGCCGGCGGGCGATCAGCTGCAAAAGGCGCTTGCGCGTGCGCCGTTCCCCGGCGAAGTGCCGGGAGCGCTCGCGTACCCCGCGGTCCAGCAGCGCGAGGTCGTGCTCCTCGCCGAGCATTTCCCCGAGCCGGTCGGCGCGCTGCGCGACGCGGCGGACACGCTTGGAGGCCCCGCCTGCCCCGGACTTGCCGCCGCGGTCGAGCGTCTCGGCGACGTAGCGCAGATCCTTGACGCGTTTGCGCCAGGTGTGCAGCGCCTCGGTGCTCGCGCGCCGGCGCGCGGTGCGCAGGCCGCGGCGCCCCTGGCGGTAGAGGCGCTCGAGGCCGGGGGCGAGCAGCTTGAAGCCGCGCGGGCGCAGCTCCCAGCGCTCCACCCGTGCGCGCACGGCGCGCAGCTCGCTAGCGACGGCGTCGCGCAGGTAGGGGTA
>JBOGYA010000076.1:0-11074 GCA_050696515.1 Solirubrobacteraceae bacterium | reverse complement strand
GTGCAAGTCCTTCGCGGACGCGGCCGACGGGACTAGCGTCTCGGAGGGCGTCGGCGTGGTGCTCCTCGAGCGGCTCTCGGACGCGCGGCGCTTGGGCCACCCGGTGCTGGCGGTGATCCGCGGCAGCGCCGTCAACCAGGACGGCGCGAGCAATGGGCTGACGGCCCCGAATGGGCCCGCCCAGCGGCGGGTGATCCGCCGGGCGCTCGATAACGCAGGGCTCCCCGCGAGCGCGATCGACGCCGTGGAGGCGCACGGCACGGGCACCACGCTCGGCGACCCGATCGAGGCGCAGGCGCTGCTCGCGACCTACGGCCGCGACCGCCCAGCGGAGCGCCCGCTGTGGCTGGGCTCGATCAAGTCCAACATCGGCCACACCCAGGCCGCGGCCGGCGTGGCGGGCGTGATCAAGATGGTGATGGCGATGCGCCACGGCCGGCTGCCGCGGACGCTGCACGTGGACCGCCCCTCGACGCAGATCGACTGGGACGCCGGCGCCGTCTCGCTGCTGAGCGAGCCGCAGCCCTGGGTGCGCAACGGCGATCCCCGCCGCGCCGCGGTCTCCTCGTTCGGGATCAGTGGGACCAACGCGCATGTGATCCTCGAGGAGGCTGGCGACGAAGATGCCGCGAGCACCGGCGATCGCGCCGTCTCGCCCGGTGGCGAGGTCGTAGCGGGCAACGGCAAGATCTCGGCTGTCGAGGACGTTGCCGCGGCGGACGGCAAGATCCCAGCTGGCGAGGGCGTTCCCGCGGTGGGCGACGACGACGGTGCCGCGAGCACGCACGGTGCCGCCGCGCCCGTTGGCGCCCTGGCGCTCGACGCCGTGCCGTGGGTGCTCTCCGGCCGGGGCGCCGGCGGGTTGCGTGCCCAGGCCTCGCGGCTGGCGGAGTTCGTGAGCTCCGACACGGGCCTCGCGGCCGATCCGCGTGCGGCCCGCGACATCGGGCTCTCGCTGCTGCGCCGGCCGCTCCTCGACTGCCGCGGGGTGGTGGTGGGCGCCGCGCGGGAGGAGCTGCTCGCAGGGCTGGGAGCGCTGGCGGACGGGGTCTCCCATGCGAACGCCATCGGCGGTGCCGCCGGGGCCGGCGGCACGGGCGGGGTGGTGTTCGTGTTCCCCGGCCAGGGCTCGCAGTGGCGGGGCATGGCGCTGGAGCTGCTGGAGGGATCGGCCGTGTTCGCGCGGCGCCTGGAGGAGTGCGCGGCGGCGCTCGCGCCGTTCGTGGAGTGGTCGCTGGAGGAGGTGCTGCGCAGCGGCGAGGGCGTGCCCGAGCTCGAGCGGGTCGATGTCGTGCAGCCGGCGCTGTTCGCGGTGATGGTGTCGTTGGCGGAGCTGTGGCGGGCGTGCGGGGTGCGCCCCGACGCGGTGGTGGGCCACTCCCAGGGGGAGATCGCCGCGGCGTGCGTGGCGGGCGGTTTGTCGCTGGCGGATGGGGCGCGGGTGGTCGCGGTGCGCAGCCGCGCGCTGCGCGCGCTGGCCGGCCGCGGCGGGATGGTCTCGTTCGCGGAGGGCGTGGAGGAGGTGCAGGCGCGTATCGCGCCGTTCGAGCGCCGCACCTCGATCGCGGCGGTGAACGGCCCCCGCGCGGTGGTGGTCTCCGGCGAGCCGCAGGCGTTGGACGAGCTGCTCGCGGCATGCGCGGCGGAGGGGGTTAGAGCGCGCCGGATCCCCGTCGACTACGCGGCGCACTCCGAGCAGGTGGAGGAGATCGAGCGGGAGCTGCTGGAGGGGTGCGCGCCGGTGGCTCCGCGGAGCGCCGAGGTGCCGTTCTACTCGGCGGTGCGGGGCGCGGCGCTCGACACCGCCGCGCTGGACGGGGCGTACTGGCATCGCAACCTGCGCGACACCGTGCAGTTCGAGCGGGCGACGCGCGCGCTGCTCGACCAGGGTCTGCGCACGTTCATCGAGATCAGCCCCCACCCGGTGCTGACGGTGGGGATGCAGGAGACGATCGACCACGCGCTCGCCGAGGACGCCGGGGTGCTCGGCACCCTGCGCCGGGGCGACGGCGGACCCCGGCGCTTCCTCACCGCGCTGAGCGAGGCGTGGGTGCGAGGAGCGCCGGTCGCGTGGGAGGCGGTGTTCGGGGAGCCCGGCGCGCGCCGTGTCGTGCTGCCCACCTATGCCTTCCGGCGGCAGCGCTACTGGCTTCAGAGCGCGACCGGAGGGGTGGGCGATCTCGCCGCCGCCGGCCAGGCGCCGGCCGATCATCCGCTGCTCGGCGCCGCGGTCGCGCTCGCCGAGGGGGAGGGATGGCTGCTCACCGGCCGCCTCGGGCTCGACTCGCATCCGTGGCTGGGCGATCACGCCGTGCTGGGCGCGGCGCTGCTCCCCGGGACGGCGTTCCTGGAGCTTGCGCTGCGGGCCGGCCGCGAGGTCGGGTGCGAGACGGTGCGCGACCTGGCGCTGCAGGCTCCGCTCGTCCTCGACGAGCAGGGCGGTGTCCAGATCCAGGTGGCCGTGGGCGAGCCCGACGAGCGCGGCGCGCGGACGGTGAGCGTCTACTCGCGCCCCCACGAGCGGGCGGGCGGGGACCGCTCGCCCGAGGATCGGCCGGGCGAGGATCCGTCCGAGCTCGCGGGCGCCGTCGAGGGCGCCGGTGGCCCGCGCGCGGAGTGGACCTGCCACGCCAGCGGGACCCTGATGGCGCAGGGCGCAATGGGCGGGGAGCAGGCAGGGGATGAGACAGAGGATGGGCAGTTGGCGCTGCTCGCCGACGCCGAGTGGCCGCCGCCGGGCGCCGAGCGCGTGCCGTGTGAGGATCTGTACGAGCGCCTGGCGGAGCTGGGCTTCGAATACGGGCCGGCGTTCCAGGGCCTGCGGGAGGTGTGGCGGCGCGGAGCGGAGCTCTTCGCGGAGGTGGCGCTCCCTGAGCGCGAGCGGCACCGGGCGGGGCGCTTCGGCCTGCACCCCGCGCTGCTCGACGCCGCGCTGCACGCGATCGGCGCGCAGCGGCTCGACGGCGACGTCCCCGCCGAGCGGGAGGGGCTCAGCCTGCCGTTCTCGTGGAGCGGCGCGAGCTTGTACGCGACGGGCGCCCGCGCGCTGCGGGCGTGCCTGTCGCGCGCCGCCCCGGAGGCGTTTTCGCTAGCGCTCGCCGATGAGACCGGCGCGCCGGTGGCGACCGTGCGAGCGCTGGCCGTAAGACCGGTCTCCGCCGAGCAGCTGGAGGGCGCGCGCCGGCGCGATCGCGCCTTGCTGTACCGCCTCGACTGGGTCGCGACTCCTACATCCGAGCGCTCCGGCGAGGGAGCGGAGATCGGCCGGCGCTGGGCGGTGCTGGGGGCCGGCGGCGGCGAGCTGGCGGCGGCGTTGGGCGCCGCGCACGATGCGCCCGGCGATGCGCTGGAGCCGGCTGGTGGGTTGGAGCCGGCCGGTGGGTCGGAGTCGGGTGGCGGGCACCGCGATGCGCCCCTGCTCGATCCCAGCGCCGCGCCCGCCCTCGATCCCGATGTTGCGCCCGCTTTCGGCCCTGGCGTATATGCCGGTCCTGACGTATATGCCAGTTCTGAGGTATATGCCGGTCCTGGCATATGTGCCGGATCTGACGTATATGCCGGTCCTGGCATATGTGCCGGATCTGACGTATATGCCGGTCCTGGCATATGTGCAGGTCCTGACGTCTATGCCGATCTGGGCGCGCTCTGCGAGGCGATTGACGCAGGCACGGCGGCGCCCGCGGTGGTGCTCGTGGAGGTCACGCCCGACTGGGACGGGGGCGACGTGGCGGGCGCCGCGCAGCGGGCCGTGCGCGAGGCGCTGGGGCTGGCGCAGGCGTGGCTCACCGAGGAGCGCCTGCGCGAGACGCGCCTCGCGGTGCTCACGCGCGGCGCGGTGGCAGCGCGTGCGGGCGAGGACGTGCCGGGTCTGGCCGCGGCGCCGGTGTGGGGCCTGCTGCGCTCCCTGCAGGCCGAGCACCCGGAGCGGGTGACGCTCGTAGACATCGACGGCGAGCCGGCCTCCTGGCGTGCGCTGCTCGGCGCGCTCGCTGGCGAGGAGCCGGAGATCGCCGGGCAGCTGGCGATCCGCGCGGGCGTGGCGCTGACGCCGCGGCTTGCCCGCGCGGGAGACGCTGCCCGCGCCGGTGGGACGCTCGTGCCGCCCGCCGGAGTATCGGAGTGGCGCCTGGAGGCCGGTGGCGGAGGCACGCTGGAGGATCTTCGCTTGGCGCCCGCCCCGGAGCTGGGCGGACCGCTCCAGGCGGGCCAGGTTCGGATCGCAGTGCGGGCGGCGGGCCTGAGCTTCCGCGATGTCGTGACCGCGCTGGGGCTGGTGGGGTTGCGTGGAGCGTGGGATGCGCTTGGCGGGGAGGGTGCGGGCGTGGTCCTGGAGTGTGGCCCGGGGGTCGCGGGACTCGAACCTGGCGACCGCGTGATGGGAATCCTCCTCGGGGGCTTCGGCCCGGTGGCGGTGGCCGATCGAAAGCTGCTCGTGCGGATGCCGGCCGGCCTGTCGTTCGCACAGGCGGCGTCGCTGCCGGGAGCTTTCCTGACTGCCTGCTACGGCCTATGCGACCTGGCCGGCTTGCAGCGCGGCGAGCGGGTGCTGGTGCACGCGGCAGCCGGCGGGGTCGGGATGGCCGCGGTGCAGCTCGCCCGGCGCCTCGGAGCCGAGGTGTTCGCCACCGCCAGCCCCGGCAAGTGGGATGCGCTGCGGTCGATGGGCTTGGCGGACTCGCACATCGCGTCCTCGCGCGACACCGCCTTCAGCGAGCGCTTCCTCGATACCACCGGCGGGCGGGGCGTGGACGTCGTCCTCAACTCGCTGGCGCACGAGTTTGTCGACGCCTCGCTGCGGCTGCTGCCCGAAGGCGGCCGGTTCATCGAGATGGGCAAGACCGACATCCGCGATCCGCAGGGGATCGCGGCGGCGCATCCAGGCGTCGCATACCGTGCCTTCGACCTGATCGAGGCCGGTCCCGAGCGCGCCCAGGAGCTGCTGCTGGAGCTGCTCGCGCTGGTCGAGCGCGGGGCGCTCGCGCCACCGCCGCTGCGCGCCTGGGACATACGCCACGCGCCCGACGCGTTCCGCTTCATGAGCCAGGCGCGGCACGTCGGCAGGATCGTGCTGACGCTGCCGCCCCCCGCGATCGACCAGGGGGGCAGCGTGCTGATCACCGGCGGCACCGGCGAGCTGGGCGGCGAGCTGGCCCGGCATCTGGTGCGCGCGCACGGGGCGCGCAGCCTGGTGCTGGCGAGCCGGCGCGGACCGCAGGCCCCGGGGGCAGCGGAGCTCGAGGCCGAGCTGGTGGGGCTGGGCGCGCGGGTGAGTGTCGTGGCGTGCGATGCGGCCGACCGTGAGCAGCTCGCCCGGCTGCTCGCCGAGGTGCCCAAGGAGCATCCATTGTGCGCAGTGGTGCACGCCGCGGCAGTCCTTGACGATGGCGTGGTCGAGTCGCTCACGCCCGAGCAGCTCGAGCGGGTGCTGACCCCGAAGCTCGATGCCGCCTGGCACCTGCACGAGCTGACCCGCGAGCTCGATCTGCAGGCGTTCGTGCTCTTCTCCTCGGCGGCGGGCACGCTCGGCAGCCCGGGTCAGGGCAACTATGCGGCTGCCAACGTCTTCCTCGACGCGCTCGCGGCGTGGCGGCGGGCACGGGGGCTGCCGGCGGTTTCGATGGCGTGGGGCTGGTGGGAGCAGGCCAGCGAGCTGACCGGCGGGCTGCGCGAGGCCGACCTCGCACGGGTCAGGCGCGCGGGCTTCGAGGCGTTCTCGACGGTGGAGGGCCTCGAGCTCTTCGACGCGGCGCTCGGCGCCGGCGAGGCGCTGACGCTCCCCCTGCGCATGAACGCAACCGCGCTGCGCGTCGCCGCGCGGTCGGGGGCGCTGCCGGCGCTGTTGGCCGGTCTGGCGCCGGCCCCGGCGCGGGGCCTGGCCCATCAGGCGGGCGGGTCTCTGGCCAGGCGGCTGGCGGGTCTCGCGGGGGAGGAGCGCAGGCGGGCCGCGCTCGGCCTGGTGCGCGGCGAGGTGGCGGCCGTGCTGGGCTACGACTCGCCGGACGCGATCGACGTGCGGCGCGCGTTCAAGGACCTCGGCTTCGACTCGCTGCTCGCGGTCGAGCTGCGCAACCGCCTGAACGCGACGACCGGGCTGGCGCTGGCGGCCACGCTCGTGTTCGACCACCCCACTCCGGCGGCGCTCGCCGACCATCTGCTGAGCGAGCTCGGGGACGAGCGAGACGCCGCCGCGCGGCCGGAGGCGCCGTCGGCCCGAGGGCGGGCCGGCCGAGCCGCGAGCGGCCCGCGATCTACCGAGGAGCCGATCGCGATCGTCGGGATGAGCTGCCGCTACCCGGGCGGAGCGCACTCGCCGGGGGAGCTGTGGGAGCTGCTCGCCGCCGGCGGCGACGCGATCGCGCCGCTGCCGACCGACCGCGATTGGGATCTCGAGGCGCTGTACGACCCCGATCCCGACCGCCCCGGCACCAGCTACGTGCGCGAAGGGGGGTTCGTGTACGACATGGCGGACTTCGACGCGGAGTTCTTCGGGATCAGCCCGCGCGAGGCGGCGACGATGGATCCCCAGCAGCGGTTGCTGCTGGAAGCCTCATGGGCGGCGATCGAGCACGCCGGCATTCCCCCCGACTCGCTGCACGGCAGTCAGACCGGCGTGTTCGCGGGCACAACCTCGCCGGACTACTCGATGCGCGCGCTGTCGGCGCTCGAGGACTCCGAGGGCTATCTGCTGACCGGCAACTCCGCGAGCGTGGTGTCCGGCCGCGTGGCGTATGCGCTCGGTCTGGAGGGCCCGGCGGTGACCGTGGACACCGCCTGCTCCTCCTCGCTGGTGGCGCTGCATCTGGCGTGCGGGGCGCTGCGCGCGGGGGAGTGCTCGCTGGCGCTGGCGGGCGGCGTCACGGTGCTCTGCACGCCGCTGCCGTTCGTCGGCTTCAGCCGCCAGCGCGGGCTTGCCCCGGACGGGCGCTGCAAGGCGTTCGCTGCCGCCGCCGACGGCACGGCCATCGCGGAGGGCGTCGGCGTGGTGCTGCTGGAGGGGCTGTCCGATGCGCGGCGTATGGGCCACGACGTGCTGGCGCTGGTGCGCGGCAGCGCGGTCAACCAGGATGGCGCGAGCAACGGCCTGTCGGCGCCCAACGGCAGCGCCCAGCAGCGCGTGATCCGCCGGGCGCTCGCGGATGCGGGGCTCGAGCCGTACCAGGTCGATGCGGTGGAGGGCCACGGCACGGGCACCACGCTGGGCGACCCGATCGAGGCGCAGGCGCTGCTCGCGACCTACGGCCGCGAGCGGCCGGCGGAGCGTCCGCTGTGGCTGGGCTCGCTGAAGTCCAACATCGGCCACACCCAGGCGGCGGCCGGCGTGGCGGGCGTGATCAAGATGGTGATGGCGATGCGCCATGGGGAGCTGCCGCGGACGCTCCACGTCGATGCGCCGAGCGGCCAGGTCGACTGGTCCGCGGGCGCGGTGTCGCTGCTGACGCAGGAGCGCGCATGGCCGCCCAACGCCGCGCCGCGCCGCGCGGGCGTCTCCTCGTTCGGGATCAGCGGCACGAACGCGCACGTGATCCTGGAGGAAGCTCCCGCGCTCCTGAAGGCAGCATCGGCCGGCGCGCTCCCCGAGGCGGCGCCGGTCGATGCCCCCGTGGTGGACGCCCCCACCGGGAGCCCGCCAACGTTGGCGGTGGTGCCGTGGGTGCTCTCGGGCAAGGGCGCGGCGGCGCTGAGCGGGCAGGCGGAGCGTCTGCTGGAGCGGCTGGCCGGCGATCCCGAGCTCGAGCCGGTGGACGTCGGTCTGTCGCTGGCGACGGGCCGCTGCGCGTTCGGCGAGCGAGTGGTGGTGCTGGGCGGGGATCGTGGGACCTTGACCGGCGGCCTGGAGGCGCTGGCGCGGGGCGAGCAGGCACCCGCCTTGGTGCGCGGCCGGGCTGGCACCGGCGAGGGAGGGCTGGCGTTGCTGTTCACCGGCCAGGGCGCGCAGCGCGTGGGGATGGGCAGCCAGCTGTATCAGGCGTTCCCAGTCTTTCGAGCGGCCTTCGATGAGGCGTGCGAGTGCCTCGACGATCCGCTCGAGCGCTCGCTGCGAGCGGTGGTGTTTGGGGAGGAGCCCGCCGCCGGGGGTCTGCTGGACGAGACGCTGTTCACCCAGGCGGGGCTCTTCGCGCTCGAGGTGGCGTTGTTCCGGCTCATCGAGAGTTGGGGGGTGCGGCCCGCATACCTGCTGGGCCACTCGGTCGGCGAGCTGGTGGCGGCGCACGTCGCGGGGGTGCTCTCCCTGCGGGATGCGTGCACACTGGTCGCGGCCCGCGGCCGGCTGATGGGCGCCCTGCCCCGCGGCGGAGCGATGGTGGCGCTCGAAGCGTCCGCGGAGGAGGCCGTTGAGCTGCTCGCCGGCCACGGGGATCGGGTGGCGCTGGCGGCCATCAATGGACCGGCCGCGACGGTCATCTCGGGCGCGGAGGAGCTGACATTGGAGCTCGCGCAGACGTGGGCGCGGCGCGGTCGCAAGACCAGGCGGCTGCGGGTCAGTCACGCGTTTCACTCGCCGCGGATGGAGGGGATGCTCGAGGAGTTCGCGGAGGTCGCACGGGGCATTTCGTTTGGCGAGCCGCGAATCCCGGTCGTCTCGGACGTGACCGGAGCGCCAGCCACAGGGGGGCTGCTGTGCGACCCGGAGTACTGGGTGCGTCATGTGCGTGAGACGGTGCGGTTCGCCGACGGGGTGCGATGGCTGGAGGGCCAGGGTACGCGGAGCTTTCTGGAGTTGGGACCGGACGGCGTCCTCAGTGCGATGGCACAGGATTGCCTGGCGACCAATGGGGACGCCGGAGATGCGGGCGGCGAGGCGAGGGCCGTTGGCGGCGGTGAGGGGGCGCTCCCCGAGGGCGTGGGGGGGATGCCCGCAGGCGACGCCGCCGTGCTTGCGGTCCCGGTGCTGCGCGAGGGGCGGCCCGAGGCCCGCGTGCTGATGGGCGCGCTGGCCGAGGTGTGGGTGCGGGGGGCGGACGTCGAGTGGGGGTCGGTCTTCGCGGACACCGATGCCCGGCGGGTCCCGCTGCCGACGTACGCCTTTCAGCGCCGCCGCCACTGGCTGCCGGCACCGAGGGTAGGCGCGGGAGACCCTGCCGCGGTCGGCCAGGCGCCGGCCGATCATCCGCTGCTCGGCGCCGAGGTTGCGCTCGCGGAGGGAGAGGGGCGGTTGTTCACGGGCCGCCTCGCGCTCGACTCGCACCCCTGGCTGGCCGACCACGCGGTGATGGGCACGGTGCTGCTGCCCGGGACGGCGTTCCTCGAGCTTGCGCTGCGCGCGGGCGGCGAGACCGGGTGCGAGGTGGTGCGCGAGCTGGTGCTGCAGGCCCCGCTCGTCCTGGGGGAGCGCGGCAGCGCCCAGCTCCAGCTGGTCGTGGGCGAGCCCCAGGAGCACGGTGAGCGGACGGTGTCCGTGTACTCCCGCGCGCGGCAGGCGGCGGATGAGGAGGGGGGGAGCGCCACCGTCGGAGGCGGTCTGGTGGAGGAGGAGTGGATCTGCCACGCCAGCGGGACCCTGGCGCCCGAGGAGGCGGCCGATGGCGAGGCGGCGAGGCGGCTGGAGCTGCTTGCCTGCGAGGAGGAGTGGCCACCGCCGAGCGCCGAGCGCGTGTCGCTCGAGGATCTCTACGGGCAGATGGCGGAGCTGGGCTTCGAGTATGGGCCGGCGTTCCAAGGGCTGCGGGAGGTGTGGCGGCGAGGGAAGGAGGTCTTTGCGGAGGTCGCGCTACCCGAGCAGGAGCGGGACGGGGCCCACAGCTTCGGCGTGCACCCAGCGCTGCTCGACGCCGCGCTGCACGCGATTGGCGCGGAGCGGCTGGAGCGCGACCGAGCGCAGATCGGCGAGCGCGCCGAGCGCGAGGGACTCGGTCTGCCGTTTTCCTGGAGCGGCGCGAGGCTGTACGCCGGGGGTGCCGGTGCGCTGCGGGTGTGCGTTTCCCCGGCTGGCGCGGACGCGGTTTCGCTGGCGCTCGCCGATGCGACGGGCGTGCCGGTCGCGACGGTGCGCTCGCTGGCGATCAGGCCGCTCTCCGCCGAGCAGCTGGAGCGGGCGAGTCGGCACGGGAGTACGTCGCCGTACCGGCTCGACTGGGTCGCCGTCCCAGTGGCGGAGCGGGCCGACCCCTCGGATGGCGCCCAGCGGCGCTGGGCGGTGCTGGGCGCCGGCGGCGAGGAGCTGGCGGCGACGCTGCGCGGCGCGGCGCGGGACGCGCCCGCTGGTGGGGAGGAGCCGGCCGGCGGGTCGGAGCCGGGTGGCGGGGATCGCAGTGCGCGGGCTGTCGATCCCGACGTGTACCCCGACCTGAGCGCGCTCTGCGAGGCCATCGATGGGGGCGTGACGGCGCCCGCGACGGTGCTCGTGGATTGCGCGCTGGAGCAGGGTGAAGAGGATCTGGTGGACGCGGCGCATCGGATCGCGCGCGAGGTGCTCAGCTTCGTCCAGGGGTGGCTTGCCGAGGAGCGCGTGCACGAAACGCGCCTGGTGGTGCTGACGCGCGGCGCGGTCGCGGCGGGGGCGAGCGACGGCGTGCCGGGCCTGGCCGCGGCGCCGGTGTGGGGTCTGGTGCGCTCGGTGCAGAGCGAGCACCCCCAGCGTGTGACGCTCGTGGATGTGGACGGCGAGCCCTCGTCGTGGCGCGCGCTGCCCGCGGCGCTCGCGGGCGGTGGGGAAGCGGAGGTCGTCGAGCAGCTCGCCATCCGTGCGGGAGTGGCGCTGACGCCGCGGCTCGCGCGATCGGGGGCCGAGGCGGGAACGGGCGGGACGCTCGTGCCGCCCGCCGGGATCCCCGAGTGGAGCTTGCAGGCCGGGTCCGGAGGGACGCTGGAGGATCTCCGGCTGGCGGCCCATCCCGAGCTCGCGCAGCCGTTGGCAGCCGGCAAGGTGCGTGTTGCGGTGCGCGCGGCGGGTCTGAACTTCCGCGATGTGCTGGTCGCTTTGGGCATGTACCCGGGCGGCGGGCCGATGGGGAGCGAGGGCGCTGGAGTGGTTGAGGATGTCGGACCTGGGGTGAGTGGGCTGGCGCGGGGCGATCGCGTGATGGGATTGCTCTTCGAGGCGCTCGGCCCGGTTGCGGTGGCTGACGAGCACGCG
>JBOGYA010000075.1:0-11084 GCA_050696515.1 Solirubrobacteraceae bacterium | reverse complement strand
CCCCAAGCGCGGTGACGGGCTCACGCAGCTCCTCGTGGCGCACGGTGGCCATCACACGCGCGCCCGCGGCACGGGCGAGTTGAATCGCGGCGGTGCCGACGCCACCGGCCCCGCCGTGCACGAGCAGGCGCTCACCGGGCCGCAGCTCGGCCTGTGTGAAGAGCGCGTCGTGGGCGGTGGTGAATACCTCCGGCAGTCCCCCGGCGGCCGGCCACTCCAACGCGTCGGGAACGGGCATCAGCTGGCGCTCATGGACAACGGCAAGCTCCGCCTGGCCGCCCCCGCCGACGATCGCCATCACGCGGTCGCCGAGCGCAAAGCGCTCCGCCCCGGGACCAAGCGCGGCAACCTCGCCCGCAAGCTCCAGGCCGGGGATGTCCTGCGGGGAGCCGGGCGGCGCCGGGTACAGGCCGCGCCGCTGCATCATGTCGGCGCCGTTGAGACCCGCCGCGCGCACGCGCACGAGCACCTCGCCGGCCCCCGGCACGGGGTCGGGGTGCTCCTCGAGCACGATCTCCCCCTCGCGGATGGTGGCGGCGCGCATCGGGGAGAAGCCTACCCGCCACCCATCTCGGCGCCTTCGGTACCCGGCTCGGCGCCTCCATCGTCCTCGCCCGGAGTGGAGCCCCCATCGTCTGCGGCCTCGGGCTCCGCCTTCGCGCGCGACTCGGTGCCAGCCACGGCGCCCGTACGCTCCAACAGCGCCACGCACTCCACGTGGTGAGTCTGCGGGAACATGTCCACGGGCCGCACGCGGCGCAGCGCCCACCCGGCCTCGGCGAGCTGGGCGGCGTTGGGCGCGAGCGTGGTGGGGTTGCAGGAGATGTACACGATCCGCCGGGGGGCGGCCTCGATGATGCGGCGCACGACTTTCTGCGAGAGACCGGCACGGGGCGGGTCGACAACCAGGACGTCGGGGCGCCCGGCGCGCGCGAGCAGCTCGGGCAGCGCGAGGCGGGCGTCGCCGGCGAAGAAGTGGGCGTTTGAGATCTCGTTGCGCCGCGCGGCGGCGATCGCGTCGGCGACGGCGGGCTCGATCAGCTCGACCCCCCACACCTCGCCGGCGCGGGGGGCCAGCGCGAGCGCGATCGTGCCGATCCCGCAGTAGAGGTCGTAGACGCGCTCCCACCCCTCGAGGGCGGCGTACTCGGCGGCGATCCCGTAGAGGACCTCGGCCATCTCGGTGTTGGTTTGAAAGAACGCCTCGGGGGAGATGCGCAGCTCGAGCTCGCCGAGGCGCTCGGGCAGCTCGGCGTCTCCCCACACGAGCTCGGTCTCCCCGCCGGCGGTCGTCTCGGCGAGTTGGCGCGAGCGCGTCCACAGCACCCCGGAGAGGCGCTCCCCGAGCTCCGCGGCGAGCGCCGCGGCCAGCGCGGGCGCGTCGAGGTCTCCAGCGGTGGTGACGACGCGGACCTGCAGCCGGCCGGTGCGCCGGCCCTCGCGCACCACGAGGTTGCGCAGCAGCGCGCGGCCGTCGGGGCCGGGGCCAGTCCTGTCCTGCGGCGTCGTTCGGGAGGCTCCGGCCCCGGCCCCAGATTCGGTCCCACCCGCCCCCGTTCGGTCCTGCGGCGTCGTTCGGGAGGCTCCGGCCCCGGCCCCAGATTCGGTCCCACCCGCCCCCGTTCGGTCCTCCTGCGCAACTGTGGCATTTCGAGGCCCTATACCAAGGCCGCCGCCCTCCTCCCCGCCGCGGCTCCACGCGCGTAGGCCCTGCTCGCGGCACCAGCGCCACGCGACGCGGCGGGCGAGGTTGCCCTCGGGCGAGGCGAGCAGGCAGTCCTCGATTGGCAGCACCCGGTTCCAGCCGGCGGGGGCGTGGAAGCCGCAGACGAGCTCCCCCGTGTCGAGCGAGTGGCCGAAGGAGTACTCGAGCTTGTTGCGGTAGCGCCAGGGTTCGAGCGCGGGCACGATCGGCTCGACCTCGAAGCCCTCGAAGCCGCCGATCCGCCGCAGGGCGTCACGGGCCTGGGTTTGCTTGATCTGAAGCTGGCGCTCGTAGGGGAGCACCTGCCACGGCACCCCGGGGTGGTCGGCGAGCGGGGGGATCCGCTCGGGGCTGGGCCGCAGCACCTCGAGCGTGCGGGCGTGGGCGTAGGTGCGCTTGCGCTTGTACACGACGGCGCGCACGCGGTCACCGGGAACGGCGCCGGCGACGAACACCACGTAGCCGCTCTCGCCCAGACGCGCGACGCCCTCGCCCCCGTAGGCGAGCGAGTCGATCGTCAGCTCGAGCTCCTGGCCGCGCTCGGGGCGCCCACTCATGCCGCAGGCCCGCCCACCAGCAGCTCCAGCAGCGCCTTCTGGGCGTGGCGGCGGTTCTCGGCCTGCTCCCAGATGCGCTGGCGGGGGCCGTAGAGGACCTCGGCGGCGATCTCCTCGCCGGGGTGGGCGGGCAGGTCGTGCATGGCGAAAGCGCCCGGCGCAGCCGCGTCCAGCAGCGCGTCGTCGACGCAGTAGTCGGCCAGCGCCACGCGGCGCTCGGCGGCGGTGGCCTCATCGCCCATGCTCACCCACACGTCCGTGTACACCGCGCGCGAGCCCTGCACCGCCTCGTAGGGGTCCGTGTGGAGCGTCAACCGGCCGCGCGCGCCGGGGGGCGGAAGCCGACCGTCCTCCAGCGTGTAGCCCGCGGGCGAGGCGACCGCCACGTGCAGCCCGGCGAGCGTGCCCAGCACGGCAAGCGAGCGCGCGATGTTGTTGCCGTCGCCGACGTACGCGATCCGCAGGCCGTCGAGCGGGCCGCACGCCTCGCGCAGGGTGAGCAGGTCGGCGAGCGCCTGGCAGGGGTGGTGGCGGGCAGTGAGCATGTTGACGATCGGCACGGAGCTGTAGGCGGCAAGCTCCTCGAGGATGCTGTGTGACCCGGTGCGCAGCCCCACCGCGGCCACGTGCCTGGAGAGGACGAGCGCCGTGTCACGCGGCGCCTCGCCGCGTGAGAGCTGGAGCTCGTCTGAGCGCAGCACCACCGGGTGGCCGCCCAACTCGTGGACCCCCACGTCGAAGGACACGCGGGTGCGGGTCGAGGGCTTCTCGAAGATCAGGGCCACGCTCCGGCCGACCAGAGCGCGCGAGGAGAGCGGCGCGCGCTTGAGCTCGAGCGCGCGGTCCACCAGCGCGTCCAGCTCGGCGGCGCTCAGCTCGGCCCCGGTGAGGAAGTGGCGCCCGCCCGCGAGCGGCGGGGAATCGAGCGGCACGGACGCGCGGTCGGGAGGAGATTGGGG
Source organism: Solirubrobacteraceae bacterium (assembly GCA_050696515.1). Classification (GTDB taxonomy): domain Bacteria; phylum Actinomycetota; class Thermoleophilia; order Solirubrobacterales; family Solirubrobacteraceae; genus Palsa-744. The sequence goes on along the minus strand of JBOGYA010000075.1, from coordinate 7,863 downwards.
GCGTGTCATGGGAGCGCCAGTCTAGGCTAGGCTGGGTCAGTGCACGGACGTTGAGGCCGATTGCAAGTCGACAGGTCGAGGCGAATGCGACGAGAGCGAGGTAAGCGGTGAGGACTGAGAGAAAGCTGCCGCCGAGCAGGGGCATGTCGGTGGCGAGCGTCTGCGTGGCGTGCGCGGCGCTCGTGCTGGCCGCGGGCTGCGGGTCGAGCGGTTCGAGCTCAACGGGCACGACCGCCACGAAGGCGAAGACCAGCAGCGAAGGCCTGAAAGCCGACACCACCCCGAAGTTCGCCTCGCCGTCCTCCTCGGAGCCGGTGCAGAGCGGGGTCGTGCAGGTCGCCTACCGCAACATCGCGATCGACCCGGACACTGTGAGGGTCAAGGTGGGCAGCACGATCAAGTGGACGAACTTCGATCCGGTCGAACACAACGTGACCAGCAAGAGCGGCCCGGTCTCGTTCGCCTCGAAAAACTTCGGCGAAGGCCACGCGGTCGAATTCAAGATGACCAGGCCCGGGGTCATTCACTACCTGTGCACGATCCACCCGGCGACGATGAACGGCACTATCGAAGTCGTCAAGTAGTAGTGGGAGGGGGCACTGGGGGAGGGCCTGCCCTCCCCCAGCCTCATTGCGGGACGATCGAAGTCGTCAAGTAGCGCGGGTCGGTCGGGACCTCCCGGGGCTGGCTGTACCACATTGTACTTTTGAGCGACATATACAGCTACTGGACTTCTCATCCCAGCCATCTAGTTGCCGTCCACAGGTCCAGTCGAGGGTATATATCCTCAAACTTATAAACTGCCGAACTCCGCGAGGCCCTCGCCCGGCGTGGACGGGGTGGCGTACAGCCGCCGCGGAATGCGCCCGGCGCCACTCGCGAGGCGCCCGGCCTCCACGGCGTGTCGCATGGCGCGCGCCCTGCGCACCGGGTCCTGGGCGCGGGCGATCGCGGAGGCCGCCATCACGGCGTCGCAGCCGAGCTCCATCGCGAGCGCGGCGTCGGAGGCGGTGCCGATGCCGGCGTCGAGCACGACGGGCACCCGCACGGCGTGGCGCAGGAGCGTGAGGTTGTGGGGGTTGCGGATGCCCATGCCGCTGCCGATGGGGGCGCCGAGCGGCATCACCGCGGCGCAGCCGACGTCCTGCAGGCGGCGGGCGAGGACGGGGTCGTCGGTGGTGTAGGGGAGCACCGTGAAGCCCTCGTCGACGAGCTCCTCGGCGGCGCGCAGCAGCTCAGGGGCGTCGGGGAGGAGGGTGTCCTCGTCGCCGATCACCTCGAGCTTGATCCAGTCGGTGGCGAACGCCTCGCGGGCGAGCTTGGCGGTGAGCACGGCGTCACGGGCGGTGTGGCAGCCGGCGGTGTTGGGCAACAGCTGCACGCCGGCGTCGGCGAGCACGTCGATCAGCGAGCCACGATGCCCAAAACCCCCTCCCGGCCCGTCTCCACCGACCGAGACCCGCCGCAGCGCCACCGTCACGAGCTCGCTGCCACTGGCGCGGATCGCCGCGGCCATCAGCTCGAGCGTTGGAAACCCGCCGGTCCCGAGCAGCAGGCGCGAGCGCAACGTGCGCCCGGCGATCACGAGCGGGGCATCCGCCTGAGCGGCAGCCGGCGGGGAGTCGGGGAGCACGGCGTCCGGATCGGCGGCGGGACGCGCGTGGGTGGTCGAGCGAGTGGCGTTCATCGTGGGTACATCATCCTCCCTGCATCGCGGTGAGCACCTCCACGCGCGCATCCGGCGAGAGCGTGAACCTTCCCCAGTCGGAGCGAGACACCACCTCGCCGTCGACCGCGACGGCAACCCCGCGCGCATCGAGAGCGAGGCCGAGCCGGGCTAGCACGTCGGCGACGGTCGCGCCGGCATCGAGGTCGGAGCGGCGGCCGTTGAGCAGGATCATGCGGGGACCCCCGTCAACGCCTCCGCCACGAGCTCCGCGGTGAGCGGGGTGAGGAGGATGCCGTTGCGATGGTGTCCGGTGGCCCACGTGAGTCCCTCGATCGCGCCCGGCCCGATCGCGGGCACGCTGTCGGGAGTGGAGGGCCGGAACCCGACGGAGAGCTCCTCGATCTGTAGCTCGAGGACCCCCGGCACAAGCTCGCGGGCGTCGCGCAGCAGCTCGTAGACCCCGCCCGCGGTCGGCTGAGCCTCGAAGCCGCGCTCCTCGACGGTGGCGCCAAGCACGTAACGCCCGTCTCCGCGGGGCACGAGGTAGCCGCCCTCGAAGCGCACGACCCGGCCCAGCAGCCCGGGCCCGTCGGGATCGCGCAGTCGCAGGATCTGGCCCTTGACCGGCCGTACAGGCACCCGCGCGTCCGGCGGCAGCCCCGCGATCTCGGCGGTCCAGGCGCCGGCGGCGAGCACGATCTGCCCGGCGGGCACGAGCTCACCGTCGGCGAGGGCGACGCCATCCACCTGTCCGCCGGCTCCGTCCAGGTGCACCTCGGCCACGGGGGTGCGCTCGCGCACCTGCACGCCGCCAAGCTCGCAGGCGCGGCGCAACGCGGCGAGCACGAGCCTGGGATCGACGCTGTCGTCTTCGGGCGCATGGAGCGCCAACCGCACGGTCGGCGCGAGCGCCGGCTCCAGCTCGCGCGCGGCGCTGGCACGCAGCCGGGTGGGGCGCAGCCCGAGCGATTCGCGAAAAGCGAGCTGGCGCTCCAGCTCACGTGCCTCGTCCTCGTCGCGCGCAACGACCAGCGTGCCGGTGTGGCGCAGCCCGACCTCGACGCCAGTGGCCTCCTCCAGCTCGGCGGCGAAGCCGGGCCACATGCGCGCGGAGCGCAGCCCCAGCTCGAGCACGCGCCGCCCGGCATCCCCGAACTCGACCTCGGAGACCGGCGCGAGCATCCCGGCGGCCACGCCCGACGCGCACTCCCCGCCGACGACGCCCCGCTCGAGCACGGCGACCGACAGCCCGCGCTGCCGCGCGCGCCACGCCACGGCAAGACCGATGGCGCCGCCGCCGACGACAGCCACATCGACCGTATGAGCGCCGGTGGACACGAGATTGATGCTAGACACCGCCGTGGGCAGTGGCTCCTGCGAGACTTGACCGATGCCCACTTCCGACATCGGCGACCGAAGCCAGGAGACACCGGCCTGCGGCCGGGACCCCCGTTTCGAGCAGCGGCGCGCGCGGCTGGCCACGGCGCGGCTGTACCTGGTGTGCGACTTCGAACCGGGGGGCCGCGAGCTGACCGAGGTGCTGCGCGCGGCGATCGCGGGCGGCGTGGACATCGTGCAACTGCGCGAGAAGCGCCTCTCCGACGGCGAGCTGACGGTGGTGGCGCGCGCCGCCCGTGCGGTGTGCGAGCGGTGGGGAGCGCTGCTCATCGTCAACGACCGCCCCGAGGTCGCCGTGGACGCGGGCGCCGACGGGGTGCACGTCGGCCAGCGGGACATGCCGGTCGCGCAGGTGCGCGAGCTGGTCGGCCCGGACATGGTGATCGGCCTCTCCACGCACACCCCGGCGGAGATCGACGCGGCGAGCAGAGGAGCGGCCAGCGACTACATCGGCGTCGGCCCCGTGCACGCGACTCCGACGAAGCCGGGGCGCCCCGCGGTGGGGCTCGAGTTGGTGCGCCACGCCGCCGCGCGCGCATCGGTGCCGTTCTTCGCCATCGGCGGGATCAACGCCCGCAACCTGCCCCAGGCGATCGCGGCCGGCGCGCGACGGGTGGCGGTTGTGCGCGCGATCGCGGACGCCGCCGACCCCGAGGCAGCCGCGCGCGCGCTGCGGACGCCGCTCGATGCGCACCCTCTGGAGGACGCGCTTGCAAGCGCCGCCTGCTCCTAGCCGCGACGAGCAGGCTCGCGCTGCGCTGAGCCCACTGGCAGAGGGCGAGCGCCCGGCGGCGCTGCGGGTCGCCATGGCGGTGGCGGGCGTACTCGCGGTCGGGATCGCCGTCGGCGTGCTCACCGTCCACGACCTGCGCCGCCACGGCGGGTCGGTCCCCGGCGGCGTCTTCCTGGCAATAGTCATGGGAGCGCTCGCGTGGGGGATGTACAGGCGCAGCTATTGGGCGGTGCTCGGCTTCGAGGCACTGCTCGCCTTCCAGATCCTCGTGACCTCGCTGGCGCTCGTGGTCGCCTCCACGGTGCTCGCCGCCGCGGTTTGCCTGCTCAGCATCGGGCTCGGGGGCTGGCTCTTCTGGAAGCTGGTGCGAGTGATGGGCCGCATCCAGGCGGGTGGGCGGACGGACGAGCCGCTGCGATAGGCTCGCGCCACTGTGGCGGACACCTCCTACGACTGCATCGTGATCGGCGCGGGGCCGGGCGGTTATGTGGCGGCGATCCGCGCCGCGCAGCTCGGCAGGAAGACCGCCGTGGTCGAGAAGGACAAGGTCGGCGGGCGCTGCCTGAACTACGCGTGCATCCCCGCCAAGGCGGTGCTGCGCTCGGCCGACATGCTCAGCGAGATCCGCGAGGCCGGCGACTTCGGGCTGCGGGTCGCGGGTGTCGAGGTCGACTACGCGGCGGTGCAGGCGCGGCGCGAAAAAGTCGTCGGGACGCTCACCGGCGGGGTGAGCGGGCTCTTCAAGCGCAACGGGATCGAGGTGATCGCGGGCGAGGCGTCGCTCGCGCCCGCACCCGGCGATGGCGGTGGGAGCGCCAACGGCGGGCGGGCCGCCATCAAGCTGCGCGTCGGCGGGGAGGAGATCGAGGCCCCCACCGTGATCCTCGCGGCCGGCTCGGTGGGGCGCTCGATCCCCGGCGTGGAGCTCGGCGGGCGCGTGCTCGGAACCGAGCAGGCGTGGGCGCTGCCCGAGCTGCCTGCGCGCCTGGCCGTCGTGGGCGCGGGGGCCTCTGGCGCGGAGATCGCCTCCGGCTTCGCGCGGCTCGGCAGCGAGGTGGCGTTGTTCGAGGTGCTCGACCGCGTGCTCCCCACCGAGGACGCCGACATCTCGCGCCTGGTGGAGCGCGGCCTCAAGCGCCAGGGCATCCAGGTGCACACCGGCACTCCGATCGAGGGTGTGCGGGCCGGCGAGGCGGGCGTGAGCTTCACCTACGCGGATGGGTCGGGTGGGAGCGAGTCCGCCGAGGTCGACTACCTCGTGATCGCCGCCGGCCGCGGGCCCGACGTGGACGCGCTCGGCCTCGCGGCGGCCGGCGTGCAGCTCGACGAGCGCGGGCTCGTGCAGGTCGACGGCGCGCTGCGCACCACCGTGCCGGGGGTGTATGCGATCGGCGACCTCGTGCCCGGCCCCGCGCTCGCGCACAAGGCATCCGACGAGGGCATCCTCGCGGTGGAGGACTCCGCGGGCCTGCCGACACACCCCCTCTCCCACATCGACATCCCCCGCGCCACGTTCTGCACCCCTAACGTCGGCTCCTTCGGCCTCACCGAGGCGCAGGCGCGCGAGCAGGGCCACGACGTGGTGGTCGGCAAGGTCACCTACGGCGCCGTGGGAGGCGGCATCGTCTACGGCGACCGCGCCGGGCTCGTCAAGCTGGTGGGGGAGTCCAAGTACGGGGAGCTGCTCGGCGGCCACATCGTCGGCAGCCGCGCCACCGAGCTGATCCAGGAGCTCGTCAACGTGCGCGCGCTGGAGGGCGGCTTCCCCGAGGTCGCCCGCATCGTCCACGGCCACCCCACACTCTCGGAGGCCGTGATGGAGGCCGCCCGCGCCGCCGACGGCTGGCTGATCCACGGCTGAGGGCTCTCCGCCTCGGCCGGCCGGCGCGGGGGGCTTGGGCCGAGCACAGGACTGAGCCAAGCGCTCGTCGAACCGAGCGGGATACGCTCTGAGCAGTGGACGCGGCCTTCTATTTCGACCTCTCCAGCCCCCTGGCATACCTTGCGGCCGAGCGCATCCTGCACCTGCTTCCCGGACCGGCGGAGTGGCAGCCGGTGCTCGCGCGCGAGCTGCCCGGCGCGGAGACCTTCGAGGCGTTCCGTTGCGAGACCGAGGCCGCGGTCTTCCGCGAGGAGGTGGGGCGCCGCGCGCGGGAGCTCGGCCTGCAGCCGCTGCGCTGGCCCGAGCCGTTCCCGTTCGACAGCGCCCTGGCGATGCGCGCGGCGACCTTCGCGAAGAGCATCGGCCGCGTCGTGCCCTTCGCCCAGGCCGCCTTCCGCCAGGCGTTTGCCGGTGGGCATGACCTCGAGCGGTCCGACCACGTGCTGATCGCCGCCGCCGCCTGCGAGATGCACCCCCAAGCCGTGCTGCGCGGCGCCGAGCTGCGCTCCGTGCGCGAGCAGCTCGCCGCCACCACCGCGGAGGCGGCGAAGATCGGCGTCAGCGACGTTCCCGCCGTGCGCATCGGGGATCGCGTGCTCGCTGGCGAGCGGGCTTTGGCAGAGGCGCGAGAGCTGATGGCGGGAACCGCCGCGCGATGAGGGCCAACCGCGCCTACCGGCTGATCGTCAGACGCAGCGGGTGGGCGCCCGCGCTGCTCGCCGACCCCGCGCGCGTCGACCACGTCGAGGTGGTCGAGGTCGCGGCGGGCGAGGTCGTGCTGTTCTGGGATCTCCCGCCGCAGGAGGCTGCGCGGCGCGCCCGGGCGCTGCGCAGCGATCTCGCCCAGTTGCAGGACGAGGAGTTCATCGCCCGCTGGGCTACCGTGGAGCACTGATGAGCACCGCCCTGCCCGACCCCGAGACGGCGCGCGAGTGGCTGGCCACGATGACCCTGATCCGCCGCTTCGAGGAGCGTGCGGGCGAGATGTACGCGCGGGCGCGGGTCGGAGGGTTCCTGCACCTCTCGATCGGCGAGGAGGCCACGATCGTCGGCGCCGCGCGGGCGCTCCGCGCGAGCGACTACCTGATCTCCACCTACCGCTCCCACGGCCACGCGCTCGTGCGCGGCACGCCGCCTCAGAACGTGATGGCCGAGTTGTTCGGCCGCGTCGACGGCTGCTCGCACGGGCGCGGCGGCTCGATGCACATGTTCGACTTCGAGCGCCGTTTCATGGGCGGCTACGGGATCGTGGGCGGCAACCTCCCGATCGCGGCCGGCATCGCGCTGGCGAGCGACTACCGCGGCGAGGAGGACGTGACGCTGTGCACGTTCGGCGACGGCGCCTCCAACCAGGGCACCTTCGGCGAGACGCTCAACCTCGCCGCGCTGTGGCGGCTGCCGGTGGTGTTCATGGTCACCAACAACCAGTTCGGGATGGGCACCTCGCTGAAGCGCCACTCCGCGGTCACCGACCTGCAGCGCAAGGGCGAGAGCCTCGGCGTCCCGGGGATGCGCTGCGATGGGATGGACGTGCTCGACACCCACGCCGCCGTCTGCGAGGCCGTGCGCCAGGTGCGCGCGGAGCGCCGTCCCGTGCTCATCGAGGCTGTCACCTACCGCTTCCGCGGCCACTCGATGGCCGATCCCGAGTCCTACCGCTCCAAGGAGGAGGTCGCCCAGTGGCGCGCGCGCGACCCGATCCCCGCCTTTGGCGAGCGCTTGGAGCACGAGGGCGTCCTCGACGCGGCGGCGCGCGCTCAGATCGACGAGCAGGCGCGCGCCGAGGTGGACGAGGCCGTCGCGTTCGCCGAGGCCTCCCCCTTCCCGCCGCCGGAGTCGCTTTACGACGACGTGTACGTGCTCGGCGACCAGGTCCGCGGGTGGTACTCGGTGCGGACCTCCGAGCCCTCAGACGGCGATGGCGATGCCCCCCGGGCGAACGGTGGCGCGGATGAGATCCCGCAACAGATCACCAGTGCCCTCCAGGCGGGGGAGGACGCCTGATGGCCGCGCGCCCGCTCGCTCTCCGGCCACGGCGCCGTGCGGGGGCTTGCATGACCAGCGGAACGGGCAGGGCCGGGGCGTGACCACGATGCGCTACCGCGAAGCCCTGAACGCCGCCCTGCGCGAGGAGCTCCAGCGCGACGAGCGCGTGGTGCTGATGGGTGAGGACATAGGCGT
>JBOGYA010000074.1:0-11125 GCA_050696515.1 Solirubrobacteraceae bacterium | reverse complement strand
GAGCCAGCGGACGGCGGTGAAGCTCGAAGGGGTCGTGAACCCCGAAGGCGAAGAAGTCGCCTCGTGCGAGTTCGAATACGGGACGAGCACCGCGTACGGCCAAACCGCCGCATGCACACCGGCGCCAGGGTCGGGGTCGAGCCCGGTGCCCGTCAGCGCGGAAGTGAGCGGTCTGGCGCTGGAAACGACCTACCACTACCGGCTGGTCGCGGCCGGCGCCAAAGCCGCCAACCCGGGCGTGGACAGGACCTTTACGACGTATGCGGCGGTGCCGGGTCTGCAGACCGAAGCGGCGAGCGGCATCGAACAGCCCGTCCCGGAAGCGATCGTCGCGACGCTGAACGGCACGCTCGAACCGGCCGGCGCGGACACGCGTTACTACTTCGAATACGGGCCAACAGAAGGCTACGGGTCGGTCAGCCCCGCGCTGCCGGGCACCGATGCCGGGGAAGCGTTCGAAACGGTGCGCGCCCAGACGCAGATCGCGGGGTTGAAGCCCGCCACCGTCTACCATTTCCGGCTCGTCGGCACCAGCTCGTTCGGTACCACGCGGGGCGCCGACGTGACGTTCTCCACGCCGCCCAGGGAATTCAACCCGCCGGTCATCAGCGGGCTCCCCGCGTCGAGCGTGGGGCAGTTCGCCGCGACGCTCAACGGCGCGCTGCAGACTCGCGAAGCGCTCGTCAACTACCACTTCGAGTACGGCACCAGCACCGCGTACGGGCAGGTCGCGCCGGTCCCCGACAACTATGCGCCGATCACCACGAGCACGGTCCCGGTGTCCCAGCCCGTCGGCGGCCTGCAGGCCGGCACGACATACCACTACCGGGTGGTGGCGAGCAGCCCCGGCGGAACTGAAGTCGCGGGCCCGGATGAGACGTTCACGACGCTCCCGGTCCCCGCGCCCACGGTGCAAACGGGTGGCGCAAGCGGTGTCGGCGTCGGCGCGGCGACGCTGAGTGGGACGATCGACCCGCACGGGTGGGACACGACATATCTGTTCCAGTACGGCACGAGCGCCGCGTATGGGTTGAGCTGGCCGACGGTGCAGGTGGACATGGGCGCCCTGGAAGGCCCCCAGCCCGTGGTCGTGGGCGTGCCGAACCTGCTGCCGGGCACGATCTACCACTACCGGCTCGTCGCTACCAACGGCGGCGGCACGAGCTACGGCCCGGACATGACGTTCACGACCGGGGAATACCCGGCGCAGCTCATCCAGGAACCGGTGGCGCTGCGCACGCTCCTGGTCCCATCCGGCAAAGGCGCCGAACCGTCCTCCAAGCACGGCAAGAAGGCCAGGAAGCGCAAGAAGCACGCCAAGAGCAAGCGCAAGGTGCGCCGCAAGAAGAAGCACTGAGCCGGCTCGGCGGCGCGGTGGGGGGCCGGGTCTTCCGCCTGGGGTCTGGCCGGCGAGGGTGTGTGGGGCCCGGGTGTGACAGTAGGGCTTGACATTGCGTCGCAGGTGTGGTTATATAGGGCGGTCGCGGTGTCCACGGGAGTGGAGCCGGGCATACATAGAGTCTGGTTGGGATCATCCCACCTTGGTGTTGACTTCGATAGCGCTTAGCAGGGTGCTTGGTGTCGGGAGAGGGACCGGGGTCAGATCGTTATGAGGGAGATTGGTTAGCGTGGTTTCGAGAGGGATTATCGTGCCGGAGGTGCGTGCAGCTCATGGGGGCGCTGTTGCTAGATGCATCAGCAGCCTGATGCATCTCTCTCTCTCTCTCTCTCTCTTGTCTCTGGCGTCTAAGCGCTAGAGCCGCTTATCGGCCGGCCCCGGCGGGCCGTCCGGCTTCCCCCGTAGGGGGAGGGCTTCACCTGGCCTTCGTTGGGAGGACGATCTGATGTCCGCGCGCGCGGTGTCGCGTCGGGGCGCTCCTGTGCCGGGGGTGCGGAGGGGCGCGCGGCGGTCGGGGGCTGGGGCGGTGCGTGTCGCGGATGGGAGCGTCCCGCGTGAGCAGATCATCGAGATCCAGCGCTCACGGCTGCTGGCGGCGGCGGTCGTCGCGGTCGACGAGCTCGGCTATGCGGATACCACGGTCGCGGATGTGACGAGTCGCGCGCGGGTCTCGCGCAGGACGTTCTACGAGTTGTTCGCCAACCGCGAGGAGTGCCTGGCGGCAGTGCTGGAGGATGTAGTCGCGCTGGTCCGCGGTGAGATCGCCGCGGCGGGCCTCGAGGGCCTTGCGTGGCGTGAGCGGGTCCGTGGGGGGCTGTGGGCGATCCTCTCGTTCCTGGATCGCGAGCCGGCTTTGGCACGGGTGTGTGTGGTGCAGGCGCTGCGCGGCGGCGCGGAGGTGCTGGAGCGTCGCGAGGAGATCCTCGGGGGCCTGGTGGCGGCCGTGGACGAGGGCCGCTCGGAGGGCGCGCGTGGCGGGGGGTGCACGCTGTTGACCGCGGAGGGTGTCGTCGGTGCGGCGTTCGCGATTGTGTATGCGCGCCTGTTGCGAGGTGAGCGGGAGCCGCTCACGGGCCTGTTGGGCGAGTTGATGGGGATGATCGTGCTGCCTTACCGGGGCGCGGCGGCGGCGCGGCGCGAGCGGTCTCGGCCGGCGCCCGCAGGGGCTCCGCGTGCGCTTGGTCGGCCGGCTGTGGCTACGCGGGCTGTGGGTGATCCGCTGGAGGGCGTCTCGATGCGTTTGACGTATCGCACGGCGCGGGTGTTGGAGGGTGTCGCGGAGTGTCCGGGGGCGAGCAACCGTGAGGTGGCGGAGCGCGCGGGGATCCATGATCCGGGGCAGGTCTCGAAGCTGCTGGCGCGTCTGGAGCGGATTGGGCTGCTCGCGAACACGGGCGAGGGTCATGCCAAAGGCGAGCCGAACGCTTGGAGCCTGACCGCGAAGGGCCGGCGGGTCGCGCAGAGCATCCGCATCCACGCCCCGGGTGAGCGGGAGGCAGCGTGATGGCCTGCCGCCCAAGGAGCTCGAGTCGCGCCGCGAGTCGAGGCCGGTTTGCTTCAGGGGCGTGGCTGGTCGCTGGGTTGTCTGTGTCGCGGCGGGCTCTGTCATATTCCCGAGGGGTGCTCCCCTCCGATCTCGAGGAGGAGATGCGCCGATGAGCGCTTTCAAATCACCCTTGGCCGGCCTGGTGTCGCTCTGCGCGTTGGCGGCCATGTCTGCTGTGCTGCCGTCGGCGGCAGTGGGCGAAGAATGCCCCAACGCGGCGTTCCGCACGGGTCCCTCCACGCATCTGCCGGACTGCCGCGCGTACGAGCTGGTCTCACCGCCGTACAAGGCCACGGGCGTGGTGAAGCTCCTGGGCAGCAGTCCGGATGGGACGTCGCTCACGTTGGATGTCAGCCAGGGGCTCCCCGGACTCGAAGGCGACCCCAACCTCCTCGGCGGCATCTATCCGGGGGCCTTCTATACGACCCAGCGAACAGCCTCGGGCTGGGTGACTGTGGGAGACGAACTGCCGGCGTCCGAATATGTGCCGTTCAAGCTAGATGGGTTCTCCGATGGGGCAGGCGTGAGCTTGGATAATCAGACGCGTGTCTGGATGGCGCGTGGGAGGTGGCAGGCCGATAACGGGATCGACTTCTTCAAGCGGGGCCCCGATCGCTCGATCGTGGATGTCGGCCCCGCTCTGCCCCCGACGACGCCGTCGGGCATTCCGGAGTTTCTAGGTGCAGATGCGTCTCTGCGTAGTGTCGGGTCGTCTGCTGACGCATCGCGTCAGTTCTTCAAGCTGGGTGCCAACTTTTGGTCATTTGACAAGACGGAAGAATTTAAATTTGGATTTTTAGTGACCAAGAGTCTCTATGAGTATATAGGGGCGGGGAACACGACCCCGATGCTGGTCGGGGTGGATAACAGCGGGAAACAGATAAGTCAGTGTGGTGTCACGATCGGCTCTGCCAGCTATTTCAGCCACAATGCGGTGTCGACGGACGGCAACGTCGTGTTCTTCACGGCACTCCAGCAAAGCTATGGGTGTAAAGGCAGTGCGCCCCCGGCCGCGGAGCTGTTCGCGCGGATCGACAATGGGCTGGCGGGTGCGCATACGGTCGCGATCTCCGAGCCGTCCAAGGAAGACTGCTCGGCGTGCGATACCGAAGCGGGGGTGCTCGCGGACGCTCAATTCAGGGGCGCCTCGGAGGATGGCTCGAAGGTGTTCTTCTCAACCACGCAGCCGCTGCTCGGCGGGGATTCGAGCAGCAACATTTACGAGTACGACTTCGGTGCGCCGGCGGGGGCGAGGGTCGTGCGGGTCTCCGGCGGGGATTCGACGGTCTCCAGTCCCACGGCCGATGTGCTGCCCGGGGATGGGAACGAAAATCTTTGGGTTCAGGTCTCCGAGGATGGGTCGCATGTCTATTTCTTCGCGAACGGCGTGTTGACGAAGACGCCGAATGGGCAGGGTGAATCCGCTGAAGCGGGCGCCGCCAACCTGTATGTGTTCGAGCGCGACGCCGGCTACCCGGCCGGGCGCATCGCGTTCGTCGCCCGGCTGTCCCCGGAAGATCTGGCAGGCTTTTATGGTAAAGCGTTCCGCTCGAATGTGACGCCCGACGGTCGTTTCCTGGTGTTCACCAGCCGTCGCGACCTGACGCCCGACGATACGAGCACCGCGATGCAGGTGTTCGAGTATGACGCGCAGTCAGGTGCGCTGGTGCGCGTCTCGATCGGGCAGAACGGCTACAACGACAACGGCAACACCGGCGTCGCCGACGCATCGATCGTGTCTCCCACTTACGAAGTGACATACGAATCTTCAATGTACTGGAGCCACCTGTCGGTGTCTGCCGACGGCTCGCGCGTGTTCTTCCAGAGCACTGCCGGTCTGACCCCTCAGGCTTTCGACAGGAAGGTGGTCGAAGAGATCCCCCAGGAAGGGGCTCCTCCAATTCCGGTGTATGCCAACAATGTCTACGAGTACCACGCTGGGCAGGTGAGCCTGATCTCCGACGGCCAAGACATCTCCACCCCCAGGGGCGGCAGTGCTGTGCGGCTTCTTGGTACTGACGCTTCGGGCGCCGATGTGTTCTTCACGACCGGGGATCGGCTGGTGGGGCAGGACACGGATGACAATCTCGATATCTACGATGCGCGGCTCGACGGTGGGTTTCCTGCGCCCGCGGTGCTGCCGTCGTGTTTGGGCGAAGCCTGTCAGGGCGCGTTGAGTGGGGCGCCGACGCTGCTCTCGCCCGGCAGTGAGTTTCAGGCGGGCGCCAACCCGCCGTTGGCGGGCGAGCCCGCGGGGAAGCCAATGAGGAAGGCGAAGAGGCCGAAACCGAAGCGCAAGCAGGCCCGGGGGCACGCCGGGCGGCGTGGGAGGAAGGCAAAGAAGGCTGCTGTCGGCGGCCGTGTGGAGTGGAAGGCGGGTCGGTGATGAGGAGGATCGTCTGTGGTCTGGCTGGTGTGGGTGTGGTGCTGGTGGGGGCTTTCGGCGGGGGCGCGTCGGCTGCGGTGCCGCGCGCGGGCTTCTCGATCAAAGCGGTCGCAGGGCCGACGGTCTTCTCCTCGGCGCACAACGGTGGGCATCAACCGGACATGTACATGGTGACGGTGACGAACGCTGGGAGCGAACCGACCGATGGGAGCACGATCACGATCGGCGACCAGGTGCCGCGGGGTCTGACGGTGACCGGCCTTCAGGGCGAACTGGATACCCTCGCGTACAGGGGGCCCGAAGAAGAACCGAAACCGCTCTCGTGTGAAACGGTGGCCGCGGCGTGTACGTTCAGCCATCCGCTGCAGCCGGGGCAGCGCTTGGTCATGATCGTCGATGTCGAGGTTGCGCCCGGAACGGTGGGGCCGCTGACGAACAGCGTGTCTGTCTCCGGTGGCGGAGCGTCGAGCGCGTCCGCGAACGTGACGACGGCGATCGGGACGGCGGCGGAATCCAGCGCGGAGCCGTTTGGCGTCGCGGCGCTCGCGGCGGAAACGATCGGTGTGGGTGGGCTGGTGGACGCGCAGGCCGGCGATCACCCGTACGAGACGACGGTCAGCTTCTCGCTGAACACCGCCGACAGCTACAGAGGCCAACCGTCTTATGAAGACTCGGGTGGCCCCAATGGCAGTGTCGCGCATGTGAGGGATGTCGTGGTCGATGTTCCCGCGGGCGTCACCGGCGATCCGACGGTGGTGGAAAGGTGCCCGCAGTATAAGGTCGCGGCCGAAGAGTGCCCGCTCAGCACCCAGATCGGCGTCGCGAGGCTCAGGATAGGTGAAAGGCTGCCTGAATATCCCAACGAGTATGGGTATCCGGTGTACAACGTCGTGCCCGATAAGGGTTATCCGGCGGAGTTCGCGATCGCCATTCCGCTCCTCGGGATAACGGTGCCGTTGTATGTGAGTGTCCTTCCGGAAAACAACTATGAGGTGCGGGTGACGACGCCGGGGATCCCGGAAGATGGCAGTCCGACGGATGTGTCGGTGACGTTCTTCGGGACGCCGGCGACCGACCCGAACGTGTACAACGAATACCGCAAGGAAGTGCATGGGGTAGCGCCGGTCGCGTTCTTGGACAATCCGGTGGATTGCGCGGCGGGACCGCAGACCGCGACGGTGAGCGTGGATGCGTGGGAGAATCCGGGTCCGTATCTGCCAGATGGTCAGCCGAACCTGAGCGACCCGCGGTGGGCGTCGAGGTCCACGACGATGTTCTCGTCCTTGTTGGGCTGTGAACTGTTGCAGTTCAACCCGTCGTTGACGGTGACGCCGGATACGACGCGCGCGGACGAGCCGGCGGGGACGACGGTCGAACTGAATCTTCCGCAGGCGCCGCAGCAGTTCCCCGCGCTGCTCGCGCCAGAGCTGAAGGAAACGACGGTGACGCTGCCCTCGGGCCTGTCGCTCTCGCCGTCGGCGGGGGATGGCCTGGCGGGTTGCAGCGATGCGCAGATCGCCCTGGGGTCGGGGAGTCTGGGGTCGTGTCCGTTGGGGTCGCAGATCGGGACGATCAAGGTGGAAACGCCGTTGTTGACCGAAGCGCTCGAAGGCCAGGTCTACCTGGGGACCCCGCACTGCGATCCCTGCTCGAACGCGGACGCCTCGGATGGCAACATGTTCAGGCTGTTCTTGCAGATCGAGGGGTCTGGGGTCGTGATCAAGCAGGAAGGCCGGATCTTCACGAACTCGAGTACGGGGCAGTTGACGACGACGTTCAAGGGGATCCCGCAGCTGCCGACGAGCAACATCAAACTGCATTTCAACAGTGGGTTGCGGGCGGGTCTCGCGACGCCGCAAGCATGTGGGACGTTCACGAGCACCGCGGATTTGAGGCCGTGGAGCTCGCCGATCACGCCGGACGCGACGCCGGAGTCGCAGTTCAGCGTGGATTGGGATGGCAGTGGGGGGGCGTGCCCGGGGGTGTGGCCGTTTCACCCTGAATTCACGGCGGGGACGTCGAATCCGAATGCGGGGCAGTTGAGCCCGTTGACGGTGACGTTCAACCGCGAAGACCGCGAACAGGACATCTCCCAGATCAAGGTCGTGACCCCACCCGGGCTGCTGGGGTCGCTCTCTGGGGTTCCGTTGTGCGGGGAGCCCCAGGCGGACTTGGGGACGTGCTCGGCGTCCTCGCAGATCGGCGAAATGACGGTCGCTGCCGGTCCGGGGTCGCACCCGTACTACCAGAAAGGGATGGTGTATCTGACGGGGCCGTACAAGGGTGCGCCGTTCGGCCTGTCGATCGTGGTGCCGACGCACGCGGGGCCGTTCAACCTCGGGAACGTCGTCGTGCGCGCCCGGATCAATGTGGATCCGTTGACGACGGCGTTGACGGTCACGACGGACCCGCTGCCGCAGATCATCGACGGGATCCCGTTGCGGCTGCGTAAAACGAACGTGACGATCAACCGGCCGGGGTTCATCTTCAACCCGACCGACTGCGCGCAGCTGCACATCACCGCGACGATCTCCGGCTCCCAGGGCACCCAGTCCGAAGAGTCCACGCCGTTCGCGGTCTCTGGGTGCGCGGGCCTGTCGTTCGGCCCGAAATTCAGCGTCGCGACATCGGGGAAGACTTCGAAAGCGGATGGGGCGAGCCTGGACGCGAAACTGGTGTTCCCGCTTGGCGCGCAGTCGAACATCGCGCATGTCAAGGTGGAACTCCCAAAGCAGCTGCCTTCCAGGCTGACGACTCTGCAGAAGGCGTGCCCGGACACTGTGTTTGAAGCGAACCCGGCGGGGTGCCCGGCGGCGTCGGTGATCGGCGCGGTGCAGGCGGTGACGCCGATCCTCCCTGTGCAGCTGCGGGGCCCGGTGTACTTCGTCTCGCACGGCGGCGCGGCGTTCCCGAACCTCGTCGCGGTCCTCCAAGGCTACGGGGTGCGGGTGAATCTGGTCGGGGAAACGTTCATCTCGAAGGCGGGGATCACGAGCTCGACGTTCACGAACATCCCGGACGTCCCGGTGAGCTCGTTTGAGCTGTTCCTGCCGCAGGGCCCGTTCTCGGCGCTCGCGGCGAACGGGAATCTCTGCCGGGACAGGCTGGCGATGCCGACGCTGTTCGTCGCGCAGGACGGTGCGCAGCTGAAGCAGAACACGCCGATCCAGGTCACCGGGTGCCCCAAAGCCAAGAAGGCCAAGAAGACCAGGAAGGCGAGGAAGGCCAGCAGGCGCCACGGAGCGCGAACGGCCGGGCGCCGTCACAGCACGCACGGAAGGAGCAGCCGATGACCAGGGCACAGAGAACGATCCTTGCGGGTCTCGCCGCGCTGGCGGCGAGCTTGGCTGCCGGTCCTGTGGCGCAGGCGGGTGCCGCTGCTTCGGGGCCGCCGGTGGTGGGCACTGGGCAGGCGGGCGGTGTGGCGCAGAGCACCGCGACGCTGACGGGGACGATCGATACGCAGGGATCCGAGACGGTCTATGAGTTCGATCTCGGAGTCGATACGAGCTACGGCACGCGGATCTTCGGCGACGCCGGCAGGGAACCGGGCACGCAGACGTTCACATTCGCGTTGCAGGGCCTAACGCCGGGGACGACCTACCACTACCGGATCGTCGCGACGAACGCGTTCGGCACGGGCTACGGGGTCGACGAGACGTTTACGACAGGGTCCTACCCGTCGGCGACGCTGAGCGTGCCGGCGGCTCCCCCGCTCGTTCCCGCGATTCTGCTCGCTCCTGCGCCGAGCGCGAGCGCAGCGAAGGCCGCGAGCACGGGGCCTGCTGCTCACGCGGCACGGCGCGGCAGCGCCGGCGGCGGGAGACCCAGGCATAAGCGGAAGGGCAGGCCCTGCGGGTCCGGTCGTGCTCATGGCGCCAACAGAGGAGGGGGGAAGTGATGATGAGCGTTCGTAGAGCTGTCGCGGTCGGCCTCTCGAGCCTCGGCCTGTTCGCTGGAGGCCTGGTGTTCTCGAGTGCTTCCGCGCTGGGGTTCTTCGTCCACCCGTACCTCTCGAAGATCGCCGAAGCGAACGGTGGACCGCTCGGGCAGCCGTGGCAGTTGACGTTCGACTCAGGCGGGAATCTGCTCGTCCCAGATGCAGCGCAGAGCGTCGTCGATCTGTTCAACTCCAGCGACGTGTTCACCGGGCGGCTGAGTTTCGCCGGCTCATTCTTGCGTAGCGTGGTGGTCGGTGCCACAGGTGACGTGTATGTCGGAGGATTCAGCAATAGCGGTCAGGCCCTTGTGGATGTGTTCAAGCCCGAAGGCAGCGGCAAATACAAGCTTTTGCAGGAAAAGGAATTAGTGCAAGGCGTGGAGTACCTCGCGATCGACAACTCCAGTGGGCCTCACCGGGGCGAAGTGTTTGTGATAGGAGACGCGGTATTCTCGGGGATCCAGGTCCAGGTGACAGATGCCGAAGGGAAGCTGGTGGGACCAGGCACAGAACTGCCCCAACCGGAAGAGGGATACAACTTCGGGACGTTGGAAGGCGGGCCCCAAGGAGAGGGAGATATGACGATCGACGGAGCGACCGGCGCGCTCTACCTGGCCAACCCGAGGCGCGGGTTCGTGGACGAGTACAACGCCGCACATGTCTACCAGGGCCATTTCAGTGGCCCCTCGGGCGCCTTCGAACCGGTGGCCCTAGCCGTCGAAGAATCCACCGGCGATCTCTACGTGGTGGACGCCGCGAACAAAGTCATCGACCAGTTCGACGCGTCCGGGAAATACATCGGGAGGATCGCGGAAACACCGGCCGGGCCGCTGTCCACACCCGATGGTATCGCGGTCAGCTCGAGCGGGCACGTGTACGTCTCAGACGCGGGCACGGCCGCGGTCGACGTGTTCGGGGCGTCGGTCCCAGCGCCCGGGGTGACGACCGGCTCTGCGGGCGTGGTGTTGAGCCAGCGGACGGCGGTGAAGCTCGAAGGCGTCGTGAACCCGGAAGGCGAAGAAGTCGCCTCGTGCGAGTTTGAATACGGGACGAGCACCGCGTACGGGCACACCGCCGCGTGCGTGCCGGCACCCGGGTCGGGGTCGAGCCCGGTGCCCGTAACCGCGGAAGTGAGCGGTCTGGCGCTTGAAACGACCTACCACTACCGGCTGGTTGCGGCCGGCGCGAAAGCCGCCAACCCGGGCGTGGACAAGACCTTTACGACCTATGCGGCGGTGCCGGGTCTGCAGACCGAAGCGGCGAGCGGTATCGAACAGCCTGTCCCGGAAACGATCGTCGCGACGCTGAACGGGTCGCTCGAACCGGCCGGCGCGGACGCGCACTACTACTTCGAATACGGCCAGACGAACGGCTACGGGTCGGTGAGCCCCGCGCTGCCGGGCACCGACGCCGGGGAAGCCTTCAAAGCCGGGCACGCCCAGACACAGATCGGCGGGTTGAAGCCCGCCACGACCTACCACTTCCGGCTGGTCGCGACCAGCTCGTTCGGTACCACGCGGGGCGCCGATGTGACGTTCTCCACCCCGCCCAGGGAATTCAACCCGCCGATCGTCAGCGGGCTGCAGGCGTCGAGCGTGGGGCAGTTCGCCGCGACGCTCAACGGCACGCTGCAGACTCGCGAAGCGCTCGTCAACTACCACTTCGAATACGGCACCACGACCGCGTACGGGTCGGTCGCGCCGGTTCCCGACAGCTACGCGCCGATCGCTGCCGAAGCGGTGCGGGTGTCCCAGCCCGTGGTCGGCCTGCAGGCGGGTACGACCTACCATTACCGGCTGCTCGTTAGCAGCCCCGGCGGCACGAACGTGGCCGGCCCGGACGAGACGTTCACGA
>JBOGYA010000073.1:0-11180 GCA_050696515.1 Solirubrobacteraceae bacterium | reverse complement strand
GTGCTCCACAACCAGCGTGAAGACGGAGACCTACGACACCGCGGGACGCCTGAAGACCAGCGCGGTGACGTCCACGGTCGGGAGCCCACTACCGACCGTCACCGATGAATACAACGAAAAAACAGGCGCGCTCGAAAAGCAGAGCACGACCACCGAAGGGAAAACGAAGACGATCACAAGCAGCTATAACACGCTCGGGCAACTCGTCTCCTACACCGACGCCGACGAAAACACATCGACCTA
The DNA here is from genome assembly GCA_050696515.1 of Solirubrobacteraceae bacterium. Taxonomy (GTDB): domain Bacteria; phylum Actinomycetota; class Thermoleophilia; order Solirubrobacterales; family Solirubrobacteraceae; genus Palsa-744. The sequence goes on along the minus strand of JBOGYA010000073.1, from coordinate 10,937 downwards.
CGAATACGACATCGATGGCCGCGTCAAGAAATTCAACGACGGGAAGGGCACCCAGACCTACACCTACAACGAAACCACAGGGCTATTGGGCGAACTCGTGGATTCCTCCCACGAAGGGATGAAGTTCACCGCGACCTACAACACCGGCGGCCAAATCCTGACTGAGGGTTACCCCAACGGCATGACCGCGACTTACACCTACGACGCGACAGGCAAGCCGACCGGCCTGGAATACGTCAAGACTACCCACTGCAAAAGCACATGCCCCGAAACGTGGTTCAGCGACAAGATCGTCCCCTCGATCCACGGCCAGTCCCTCGAACAGACCAGCACCCTCTCCCACCAAGCCTACACCTACGACACCGCGGGAAGACTCACCCAGGTCCAGAACACCCCCGCCGGGAAAGGCTGCACGACCCGTATCTACGCCTACGAAGAAGACACCAACCGCACGAGCCTCACGACCCGCGAACCAAACACCAAAGGCGAATGCGCGACAGAAGGCGGCACCGTCGAAAAACACGGCTACGACGAAGCGGACCGCCTCACCGACACCGGCACCACCTACAACACCTTCGGCGACATCACCACACTCCCAGCAGCCGACGCCGGCGGCGCCGAACTGACCAGCACCTACTACGTAGACAACCAGCTCCAAAGCCAGAAACAAAACGAACAAACCCTCGGCTACTACCTCGACCCCGCCGGGCGCACCCGCGAAACGATCGCGACCGGGAAACCCACCAACGCCACAACGATCACGCACTACGCCGGGCCCAGCGACACGCCCGCCTGGACGACCAACCTCGCCAGCGAATGGACACGCGACATCCCCGGCATCGATGGTACCCTAGCCGCTATCCAGAACAACGGCGAAACCTCCGTGCTCCAGCTCACCAACCTCCACGGCGACCTCATCGCGACCGCCTACCTCTCCGAAACCACAACCGAACTCGCGTCCAAGGCCGACACCAGCGAGTACGGCGTCCCGACCGTCAGCGCACCACCCAAATACTCCTGGCTCGGCGCCAACGAGACCCCCACCGAACTCCCCTCCGGCATCATCGCGATGGGCGCCCGCTCCTACATACCCCAACTCGGACGCTTCCTCCAACCCGACCCCATCCCCGGAGGCTCCGCCAACGCCTACAACTACACCTTCGGCGACCCCATCAACACCAGCGACCCCACCGGCGCCTACTCCGCCACCCTCAACGCCAGCATCGCCGAAGGCTACGCCCAAAGATCCGGCGAAAACCAAGCCAAATACGCCGCCGAAGAAGCAGCAGCCCGAGCAGCCGAAGCCGCCGCCGAGGAAGCCGCAGCCCGACGAGAAGCCGAATCCGCAGCCTGGGCAGCAAGCACCGCCGCATACTGGGCAGCCGGACCCCAATACTTCGGCGGAGAAGAATACTACGAAGAATGGGAAGAATGGGAAGAATGGGAAGAAGAAGGCGAATATGCAGGCGAATACGTCTCTGACCACAGCGGAGAAAGCGGCAACGAAGAACACCACATCGAACCAGGTGTGCTCTACCAGTCACTAGGCAGAGAAGCCACCGGCAAGGGCGCAAGCGGTTCCACGACCCCACTCTGCGAAGCTGTCGCAGAAGGACCATGTGCTCGTCTGGTGCCCGACGACCACAGCCCGAACGTGCAATCTCAGTGCAACAGAACTGGCCAACACTGCTCGGGGCGCCGCGGTAGCGGACGTCGTCCTAGTAGGGGTGGGGGAATCGGAGACGTGTGTCACGCGTCGCCGTTCGCAGCGCTTATTGGAGCTGCGACCGGCCCCGTGGGAGCAGTCATAGGTATTGGCGTGGCGGTAGCGTGTAACGGTAGGTAGATAGCACCCGTCCGAATCAATTGGCCCGATATACGCAAAATGGACATTTTGAACAAACTACAGCGACTCACCAAGACGCGTGCGTGGAAACTAATCTTGGTAGTTGGCCTAATCATATTCAGTATGCTGGTGGCAAACGAAGCGTCACCTACCGCTCGATCAGCCCTTGCCCCTGTACTGGTTGCTATGGGGAGCATAGAGATCATTGCGGCCGTGTATGGTCTAGCGCATCGATCGGTAGGGGACGATCATCGTTAGATCGCAGGTACCAAAAGGAACATCCTAAACTCTGCCACGAAATTAGAAGGGAACGCTAAGGCTGAACGGGAGGCGGTCTGATAAGGCGTCCACCTATAGGCTCGGGAGATTATGAGTTTCAAGATCGTCGGGATGGCAGGCTGCGTGTGCGTAAATCTTTGCGCCTGCCTGATGACGACCAGTGCGCAGGCCTCACCTTTGGCGTTTGCTCGGTGCAACAGCACGCAAGTGGTGATACCAACGCCGAATATCGAATGCGCAACGTTGAGCGTACCGCTAGACCGTGAAGACCCCAGTGCTGGGAGCGTATCGCTCGCGGTGCAGCGTGTAGCGGCGAGTGCCCCGCGAGTCGGGACGATCGTGGTGTTGGCTGGTGGGCCGGGTCAGCCGGCGCTGCCTGTATTTGAGGGGGCGCTTGCACCGCTGGCAGACGAGCCCGCGCTGCGCGGCTATGAGCTTGTGTCCTTCGATCAGCGTGGCACCGGGCAGTCTGGGGCGCTGACCTGCCCGGGTTTTTTCCGTGTGGGCTTCGCAGCGCTGGCGGCGTGCGGCGAGATGCTTGGGGCAGCGCGTGCAGACTATACGAGCCAGGATTCGGTGGAGGATATGGAGGATCTGCGTCAGGCGTTGGGTAGCTCGCCGCTTTCGCTGTACGGCACTTCCTACGGTGGGAAGGTCGCGGGGATGTATGCGCGTGAGTATCCCGAAGGGGTTGCGCGTATGGTGCTCGACTCGCCGGTCCCGCTCGCGGGCAGCGATCCACTTGACAGCCAGCGCGTGAGGGCCTTGCGCAGGGTGCTCGACGCGGGGATCTGCGGCGAGGGGGCGTGTCGTGCGTTCACACGCAACCCATATGGGGATCTGGTGCGGCTTGTGGCCTTGCTGCACCGGCACCCGATGCCGGCCCACATCCTCGACGCCCAGGGGCGCCGTGAGACGGTGTCGGTGAGCGAAAGCAGTGTCTACGAGCTGCTCTCGCTGTCGGATCTCGCCTCGGACTTGCGCGCGCTGACCCCGGCCGCGATAGCCGCCGCGCTCAAGGGCGATCATGCGCCCTTGGGTCGATTGACCAGCGAGCTGGGCGCCCCGAGTCCTGGCAGTGCCGCCCACGCCGCTCAGCTCGCTGCGTGGTCGGCCCCTGGGCGGGGCTGGCCCGATCGTGCGCTCGGCGACGAAGCTGCCACCCCGGAACCATTCACCCGCACCGCGCTGTCGGTAACGCTGTTCGACGCGACCCTGTGCGATGAGAGCTCGCTGCGTGGTCGCCCGAATCGGCGCCCGCGGGTCGCGCCGCAACGCTGCGTCGCTGGATCTCCGAACTACCCGCTGGAACCACCGCCCCGTTCACCGCCAACGCCGTGATACCGCCCTCCGCGGTCGGACTGTGCAGGAAATGGCCGGCGACCCCGCCAGCTCCGCCCCCGCCCATCGAGGTGTCGGCTGTGCCGACGCTGATCCTCTCCGGCAACGAGGATCTGCGTGAGCCCTATGAACAGGACCTGACGGTCGCTGCCGGATACAGTGACGCGCAGATCCTGCGGATACCCGACACCGGGCACTCGACGGTCGGCAGCGACCGGACCGGCTGCGCGCAGCGCGCGACGATCGCATTCCTCACCAGCGGACACGCGCCGTCCGTCTGCTCGACCCCGCACGAGAGCCAGGTCCTTCCACCACCGCCCTCGTCCCTGGGCGAGCTGCATCCAGCGCGGTCCTCCTCGACGCTGGCCGGCCGCGGCGCGACCGCTGTCGCAATGACCATCGTGGAAGTGCTGGGCCAGCCGAGCCTCGAAGGCGGAGGGCTGCACGGCGGCTCCTGGCAGCTCCAGGGAACCCAGGTGAAGCTCAGGCGGCTAATCGACATCCCGGGCGTCTCGCTCAGCGGATCGCTGCAGCTCACCAACGCGACAGCGCGCCTGACGATCCGCGGGCGCGTGCACGGGACGATCGAGGTGCGAGGCACTGCCCTCAGTGGACGCCTGAACGGAGCCGAGGTACGAGCCCGCCTGATCCGTTGATCCGGCGGATCCGGAAAAATGTCGTACACTTGTCCGCATATGATCCGGGGCGCAAGGTAAAGCCATGCTGCGGAAAGGAGCAAAGTGAAGGCATCGATGACTGATTGGTGGAATGGTCGCGTGTGGGTTGCGTGTGCGCTGAGCGTACTGGGCTATGCGGCGGCGGTCACCGCTTGCCCGGCGCAGGCGTATACTGCCAAACTTAACCCACAGACCGCCTGCAACATGGCCGCTCACGCGGATTTGGTCACGCTCGAACGCTCCTTGAGTCCGTCCAACGAAACGACGGTGACAGCTGGCGCTCCCGTGGTCTTCTTGGGCAGCTCCGAGGCGCCGGTGATGTTCGCCGTGGCATCCTCGCCGGCGCTGCTGTCGAGCCCCGACATCGACAGCGGTCTCGGGTCCGGACAGCCGGAACCGATGTCGTCCGGGCTACTCGACACGTACACATTCACCTCGACCAAGGCGACGGCGATGGCCCGAACGGTCTACTGGGATGCATCGTTCTCAAACGCAAATATCCCAGAATGCGCGGGGATGTCAGTGTCCACTTTCACGACAGAAGCACGCGCTCTGACAGTGCTGGCGCCCCCAAGCAGCCCACCGACCCCTCCGTCGCCCATGACTGCCGCCCGCATAGGGCCTCCCGAACACAGCGAGGTATCGCTCGCCGGCACGAGCATCGCGGTCCAGGATAGTGGCATAGCGCTCCTGAAGCTCGACTGTACGGGGAGCGCGGCCTGCAAGGGCAGTCTCACCCTCACGGCCGCGGCGAAGGGCAGGAAGAGGAGGGCCACCAGCACGGTCACGATCGGATCCGCAAGCTTCTCGATCCCGGGCGACGAAACGAAAACGGTGAAGATCAAGCTGGACGGCACGGGGCGGGCTCTGCTCAGTGCGGGTCACGGGCGTCTCGGTGCTCACATGGAGATCCTGGAGCTCGAAGCTGCCCCGACCCAGACGCAATCCGAGAGCGTGCTGCTGATCCAGAAAGCCCACAGTCGTGGCGTCAAGAAGAAGTAAAGCGCCGGTAGCCTAAGCCGCCCCGCGCGAGTCGTCTCTATATTTCAAACTACTTCACTCCCTTCCTCCAGTTAGAAACAGGTCTTTACACCCTCCAGCTTGACTGGTTACCGTTCTCTCTGCTTGAAGAATGGGCTGAAATCGCTGCCACGCGGGGCCTGGTACTCGCGCGGGAGCTAGAACAACAAATGCAAAGGAGTTGGGGGGATATGCGCGTCGGATCGCGGGTGCTACTGAGATGCTTGATCTGTTGTGCCGCGGCGTCGGGCGGCGCAAGCGCCTGGCTCGGCGACGCGGGCGTGGCGCACGCGGCGACGGTGCACGGTCGCCATCGGCTTACGGATACGCACTGGTGGGGCGAGCCACGTGGCCGGCGCGGGCCTTCCGGGTGGCGTGGTGGGAGCCCGCGGGCTCGCGCGGCGGTCGTCGGCGGCAGCCCGGTCTCGATCGAAGGAGCTCCGTGGCAGGTGGCGGTTCTGGGGAGGATCCCAGTTGAATACCAGGGCAAAGAAGAAATCTTCTACCGGGTATGCGGCGGGGCGATCCTCGGGGAAGCGCGAGTGATCACGGCGGCTCACTGCATGTTCAACCCCCAGACCGGCGTACAGGCGTCAGCCAAAGACTTCCTCGTCGTCGCCGGTAGCTCCGATCTCGCCAACAAAGAACTTGCGGAACAGAACGTCGTAGTCGAAAGCGTCCGGGTGCATCCGTACTTCAGTTATGCCGCGGGTCCTGGCACCCCCGACGACGTCGCCATCCTGCAGTTGACAGAACCGCTGAACCTCAGCGGGCCGGCAGCCCGCGCGATCGGTGTCGTATCCGCGGGGCCGACGACGCCATCGGAGGGCACGCAGGTCAACTTCTCCGGATACGGGCTGCAGAACACCACCGAAGAACCCAACGGCAAATTGTACTCGCTCGGCATGGGCGTGGGACTCAGCGAACAGTGCGGCGGGGAAGCCGATGCGCTGTTTGTGTGCGCCAGCGCGCAGAGTGGGTCGGCGTGCCTCTTCGACGAAGGCGGCGGTCTGACGAGCGCCGGGCCGTCGCCGGTGCTCCTTGGGATACTGGGTACCTTCGAAGGCTACTCCAGGGAAAGCTGCCCTGACGGCTCGGTCGCGAGCTTCGCCAACCTCGCCGCGCCGGAGGTCCGCGATTTCATTGAAAGCGAAAGCCTTCCTCCAGAAGCTCCGCGCGGCGGCGCCGGCTTGAAGGTGGCCGGCGTGCCCGAAGCCGGTAATGCGCTGACGTGCAACCCGGGCAGCTGGAGCGGAGGACCGACGTTCACCTACGCTTTCATCGACAGCGCCGAAGGGCAGGTCCTGCAGTCGGGGTCCTCGTCTACCTACCAGCTCACCGCCGCCGACGTTGGGCGCACCATCCTCTGCTAGGTGCAGGCCGCGAACGCTGGCGGCACCGCTGTCGAGCAGACCACCGCACTGCCGCCGATCAAAGCCGCTCCCGCTCCGAAAGGGAACCCGCCATCCGAAGGCGGCAGCTCCGGGTCTCCACCGCCGCCCCCACCCCCAGTCCCACCGGCGCCGGTCGCGTCGGCGCCGGCGGCCGCGCCGGTCGAGGAAATCTCGCTGGCCGGTAAGAGCCTCTCGGTGAGTGGCGGAGTGGCGCTCGCAAGGCTTGAATGCTCAGGCGGGACCGCGGAATGCGCAGGCAAGCTCACCCTCACCGCGAAGGAGGCCTCGAAGGCGAAGCACGGGCGCAGGAGCTCGCGCACCGTCACGATCGGAACCGCGAAGTTCACGATCGCGCCTCAGCAGACCACCGCTGTCAAGCTCGACCTCGACGCTGCGGGCCGCGCGCTGCTCAGCGCCGGGCACGGGGAGCTGAGCGCCAGCCTCACGATCCTTGAGCTGGCTCCCCAAGCGGGACGGCCGCAGGCTCAGAGTGTGCGCCTCGTCTTGGAGCGCCACACGCGTAAGGCAAGGAAACGGAAGCAGTAGGGGGCTGCGACGACGTTCTCAGGTCCGACGGTGAAGAGTGCTCTGGTCTCGGCGGTGAGGATAAAGGTCTGAGCACGCTCGACAGGCGGGCGGGCAGGGCTCCAGAGGGGCGGGAGACCGAGCCGGGAGCGCCGGCTGGAGGATACGGGGTGGCGTTCAGCGACCAGACGGGCTACCGTATCGAGCATGAGCGACACGCTGCGCTTGACGATCGTCTACGAGGACGGTGGCGACGGCTGGATCGTCGCGTCGATCCCCGAGGTCCCTGGCGCCCACAGCCAGGGCCGCACCCGCGCAGAGGCACGCGAGAACGTGATCGACGCGCTGCACGGCATCCTCGAGCTGCGCTTCGGCGAGCACGCACTCAGCGAGCCCGCTGCCGATAGCGAGGCGCTCGAGTTGATGATCGCCGCGTGAAGCGCCGCGACCTTGAGCAGCACCTGCGCGAGCATGGCGCCGGGCCGCTGCGCGAGGGTGGGCGCCACAGCTACTGGGGCTTTGACCCAGAGCGCTCCACAGCCCTCCCGCGCCACCGCGAGATCCCCTGGCCCCTCGCTCGCAAGATCTGCAAGCAGCTCGGCATCCCACCGCCCACCGGCCCCCGCTGAGAGACCCGAGCCCGCCACGAGCCTCGGGTAGGACCAGCGGTACTACTCTGCTGGAGTGGCGAAGATCAGTATGAGTCTCGAGGAGGGCCTTTACCGGCGTGTGCGTCAGGCCGGTGTGCCGGGCGGGCTGGCTGCGGCCACTCGCCTGCGCGCCGACGCGCTGCGCGCCGCCGCTCAGGAGATCGCCGAGACGACGGGCGGCCCTTACACCGAGCGCGAGCTCGGCGAGGCCCGCGAGTGGCTGCGGCTGGCCCCTACGCCAGCATTGAGAGCAGCGCCATGCGTACCGGGACGCCGTTGGCGGCCTGCTTGAAGTAGAGGGCCTCGGGCAGGGCGTCCACCTCCGCGGCGATCTCGTGGATGCGGGGGAGCGGGTCGAGCAGCAGCTTGATCTCCGATTCGCGGACGTCGTGGGCGGCGATGCAGTAGCGCTTGCGGTAGGCCGCGGCGGCCTCGGGGTCGGCGATGCGCTCGAGTTGGAAGCGGTTGACGTAGACGACCTCGCGGGCCAGCAGCTCGTGCATGTCGCTGCCCTGCGCCACCCGCAGGCCGCGTTCGCGCAGCTCGCTCAGGTCGCCCTCGTCGAGCCACAGCTCGCGTGGGCCGACGAGCAGGACGTCGTTGTCGGGGTAGTGTGAGAGGCCGCGGCAGAGCGAGTGGATCGAGCGGGAGTGGCGGGGGTCGAAGCCCATCCCCACCCGCAGCGAGTGCAGGCGGCCGAGCTCGCGCTCGATCGTGTACATGTCGATCAGCGCCTGCGTCGGGTGCTCGTTGGAGCCGTCGCCGCCGTTAATTAACGGCACGGGGCTCACCTCGGCGGCCCGCTCGGCGACGCCGGAGGCCTCGTGGCGCAGGACGATCAGGTCGGCGTAGGAGCCCACGACGCGGACCGTGTCCTCGATCGACTCGCCCTTCGACAGCGAGGAGGACTCCACCCCGCGGTGGGCTATCACCGCCGCGCCGAGGCGCGCCGCGGCCGCGCTGAAGCTGAGGATCGTGCGGGAGGAGGGCTCGAAGAACAGCAGCGCCACGACCCGCCCGGTGAGGCTGGAGAGGCGCGTGGGGATCCGCAGCGCCGCGGCCATGTCGTCGGCGGTGTCGAAGACCTCGCGCGCGAGCACGTCATCGACCTGGTCGATCGAGATCAGGTGACGAGGCACGCGAGGAATATATGCCTACTGGCAAAGACGCGGCCCCGCCCGCCGGGGCGCAGCCCGAGGGTGGGTCGGCTTGCCGCGTCTTTCTGAAAGCGAGCGCCCGCCTCGCTGGGGCAGCCCGAAGGCTGCGCCGGCCGGCTGCGCCACTCTCGTAGCTGCCCTCTACGCTGCCCTACACGAGCGCCTGCACGCCCGTCTCCAGCGCAAGCAACCGCTGCTTGCGGGGGAGCCCGCCGCCGTAGCCGGTCAGCGACCCGCTCGCGCCGATCACGCGGTGGCAGGGGACGACGATCGCGATCGGGTTGCGGTTGTTGGCGCCCCCCACCGCGCGCGCCGCGCCCGGCTGGCCCACCGCGGCCGCTACCTCCCCGTAGGAGGCGGTCTCACCGTAGGGGATCGCGCACAGCGCGCGCCACACGCTGAGCTGGAAGGGCGACCCGCTCGGGGCGAGCTCCAGGTCGAACTCGCGGCGCTCCCCCGCGAAGTACTCCCGCAGCTGGCGGCGCAGGGGCGCGAGCGCCCGCTCGTCGCGCACCCACCCCGCGTCGCGCGCAGGCGTGCGGCCGTCGAGGAAGTGCAGGCCCGTGACCCGCCCTGCCGCGTCCACGCTGGCGAGCAGCTCGCCGACCGGGCTCTCCAGCACTGTGAAGCGGGTTTCGCCGCTCCTTGCGCGTGACGTCCGCTGTCCACCGGGCTGGGCGGGGACAGCGGAGGGGATCGAGCGGGGCAAGGGGGATGGATTGGGATGGGCTCCGCCCCCTCCGGGGCTACGCCGGGCGGGGCCGGTTTGTGTCGTTATGTGGCGTTGTGGGTTCATGCCGTCACTCTGCCACGCCTGCGCGCAGGAGTCTCGCGGAAATCGGACGCGGTAGAGGCGGCCGGTGTCGCTGTCCGAAAACCGCTACGTCTGGGGTGCATACTGCGAGGTGTGCCACGCACGCAGACCACTCGCGACCTGAGCTCGAACGGCTTCCAGGCGCGCGACGCCGAGGGGTTCGAGGCGCGCTACCGCGTGCTCGGCACCCGCGACCACCGCTTCGACGGGTGCTTCTTCGTGGCGGTCACCTCCACCGGGATCTACTGCCGCCCGAGCTGCCCCGCGATCGTGCCCAAGCGCCGCAACGTCCGCTTCTACCCCACGGCCGCGGCGGCGCAGACCGCGGGCTTCCGCGCCTGCCTGCGCTGCCACCCCCACGCCGCCCCGGGCTCGCCGGAGTGGAACCGCCGCGGCGACCTCGCCGCCCGCGCGATGGGGCTGATCGCCGACGGGATCGTCGACCGCGAGGGCGTCCACGGCCTCGCGCGCCGGCTCGCCTACAGCGAGCGCCACCTCACACGCCAGCTCACCGCGGAGCTCGGCGCGGGGCCGCTCGCGCTCGCCCGCGCGCAGCGCGCGCAAACCGCGCGCATCCTGATCGAGACGACCTCGTTGCGGCTGATCGACGTCGCCCACGCCGCGGGCTTCGCGAGCGTGCGCCAGTTCAACGACACCATCCGCGCGGTGTACGGGCGCACCCCTACGGAGCTGCGCCGCAAGGCCGCGGCCCGCAACGGCTCCCGCGAAGACACGACGCGGTCCCGCCCCGCCGGTCGGAGCGACGGCGCGCCGGCCGATCTCCGATCGGCTCTCACCGCGCCCCAACGGAGCATTGCGAACGCCCGCCCGGCGCAGCCCCGGAGGGGGCGGAGCCCATCCCAACCCCTACCCGCGCCCTCCCCGCCCGGCGACCGCTCCGCCGCGCACGCCGACGGCGGGCCACAGGTGAGTGGGCTTCCCATCGTTGTGCGCCTCGCCTACCGCGAGCCGCTCGATTGGGGGCGGCTGCTGGGGTTTCTTGGGACTCGCGCGGTGCCCGGCGTCGAGGAGGTCGTGGGGGACTGCTACCGGCGCACCCTGCGCCTGCCCCGCGGCCACGGTGTCGTCGCGCTCGCTCCCGCCGGGGGGCACGTCGAGTGCCGCCTGCGCCTCTCCGACCTGCGTGACCTCACCGCCGCCGTGCAGCGCTGCCGGCGGCTGCTCGACCTCGACGCCGACCCCTCCGCGCCCGCCGAGCACCTCGGCCGCGACC
>JBOGYA010000072.1:0-11202 GCA_050696515.1 Solirubrobacteraceae bacterium | reverse complement strand
GCCGGCTACCTGCGCGACCGCGGCGCGCAACTGCGCGTCATCCATGTTGTCCAGCAGCAGGCGCGGGGCGCCCGCGGCGAGCGCCTGCTCTATCTCCTCGGGGTTGCGCACCTCGACCTCGAGCGTGTCCGCCAGGTCGGGGGCCGCTGCGCGCACACGGGCGACCGCCGCTGCGATCCCACCGGCGGCGGCGATGTGGTTCTCCTTGACCAGGACCGCGTCGTAGAGCCCCGCGCGGTGGTTGTGCGCCCCGCCCACCGCCACCGCCGCCTTCTCCAGCGCCCGCAGCCCCGGGGTGGTCTTGCGCGTGTCGAGCACCCGCGCGCCGGTCCCCTGCACCGCGCGCGCCGCGCGCGCGGCCATCGTCGCCACCCCGGAAAGGTGCCCGAGGAAGTTGAGCGCGGTGCGCTCGGCGGCCAGCAGCGCGCGCGCGGAGCCCTCCACCGCTAGTACCGGCCCGCCCTCCTCGCGCCACACCCCCTCCGCCACGAGCCGCTCCGCCCCGGGGCCGACCGATCGCCCGGGATCGGCCAGCGCAAATGCGGCCTCGGCCGCATCGATCCCGTAGATCGCCCCGGGGGCCTTCTGCGTGATGAGCGCCCGGGCGCGCGCATCCGCAGCCACCGTGGCATCGGTCGTCACGTCACCCGAGCCGACGTCCTCCTCCAGGGCGCGGCGTACGAGCGCAGTCAGCTCGGCTGGCGGCAAGGCGGTGGACATCGGTGACGTGAGCATATGTGGCCCGAGCGAGCGTTCCATCCCAAGCGCGCGGTTTGCTATGCCCATGGCCGCCGTAATCCATGTCTTCTGCCAGACGAGCCCTTCGTTCGCGACCTCGCTCGTGAACGGGCTGCTAGCGGCGGCGACTGCCCTGGGAGGCTGCATGGCTGTCAACTCGGGGCTGCTGGCAGCGATCTCGCTGTTCGTCCCTGTCAAGCCCGAGATGCGGGCCAATGCGATCAATATCGGAGTCGGCATCGGCTTTATGATGGGGATGGCCTGCGGCCCCTTGATGCTTATTGCCTTCATCGCTAGGCTGGGGTCTCATGAGTGTCGTCGGTGAACCCACCACCCATTTCGACCGCTACGACTGGGCCATGCTGGCCGCGACGGCTGTCGCCATGGTCGCCACCATGCTGCTGAGCGCCGCGCTCTGGGCAGGGGTGATCGTCGCGTGGGCCGGTAGCGCGATCATAGGTTGCAGGAGTGCGTGCCACACCCTCGGCCTGTTCAGGCATAGCAATGCCGATGAGCCTGAGACGACGTCCCCGAGCGCCGCTGTCCGTCCACCCGCCAGCACGCCACCGAGCACCGCTGCCCGCCCGCCCGCCGGCGCGCAGCCTTCTAACGCTCAGCCCGCCGCCGCGCGCAACAGGTAGGCCCTGACGAACCCGTCGAGGTCCCCGTCGAGCACGCGCTGCACGTCGCCCATCTCGTGGTTGGTGCGGTGGTCCTTGACCAGCGAGTAGGGGTGGAGCACGTAGGAGCGGATCTGGGAGCCGAAGTTGACGTCCTGGGCCTCGCCCTTCTCGCGGGCCACCTCTTCGCGGCGTTCGCGCTCCTGACGTTCGAGCAGCTTCGCGCGCAGCATCGCCATCGCGGTGGCGCGGTTGGAGGACTGGGAGCGCTCGTTCTGGCACTGCACCACGATCCCTGTCGGCCTGTGCGTGATGCGCACCGCGGAGTCGGTCTTGTTGACGTGCTGGCCACCCGCTCCGGAGGCGCGGTAGGTGTCCACCTGCAGGTCGTCGTCGGCGATCTCGATCTCGCCGGACTCCTCGACGATCGGCGCGACCTCCACCCCGGCGAAGCTCGTGTGGCGGCGGTGCGCGGAGTCGAACGGGGAGAGGCGCACCAGCCGGTGCACCCCGCGCTCGGCGCCGAACAGGCCGTAGGCGTTCTCGCCGGCGGCGCGGAAGGTGGCGGACTTGACGCCCGCTTCCTCTCCAGCGCTCGCCTCCAGCAGCTCGACCTGGAAGCCGCGCGACTCGGCCCAGCGCATCTCCATGCGCAGCACCATCTCCGCCCAGTCCTGCGCGTCGGTACCCCCCGCACCTGCGTTGACGCTCACGAGCGCCTCGCCTGAGTCGTAGGGGCCCGAGAAGAGCCGCTGCTCCTCGAGCTCCGCAAGCCGCCCCTCGACCGAGGCGACGTGCTCCTGCACCTCCTCCTCGAGCGACTCCTCCTCGGCGGCCATCTCGACCAGCCCGTCGAGGTCCTCTACGTCGCGCTCGAGCGTGCGAAAGGCCTCCAGGCGCCGGGACACCCGGGCGTGCTCTGCCGACACCTGCCCCGCGTGCTCGGAGTCATCCCAAAACCCGGGCGCCTGCATCTCGGTCTCGAGCGCCCCGACGCGCTCGCCCAGCGCAGGCGGGTCAAAGATAGTCCGCGAGCAGCTTCAGCTGGTCGCGAATCGCCGCAAGTCTCTGCGGCGTGGACTCGGTGGAGGCGGTGGTGGCCATGCACCCACGCTATCAGTGCCGGCGGGTACGCATCGCTTGCGCGTTTTCTCACCCAGCCCCCTGAGGCTGTCCAGGTAACGGGTGCCGGAGGGCCGAGGACGCAAGGAGCGAAGTGTGCTTTGCACATGAGCGACTGAGGACGCAGCTATGCGCCGTGTCCAGGGCGGCCTCAGGCGCCGTGGCACTTCTTGAACTTCTTACCACTGCCGCACCAGCAGGGGTCGTTGCGGCCAACCTGGTGCTCTGAGTCGACCACGCGCTGCTCAACCGGCGCCATTTCAAGCTCCTGCTCGCCCCCGCCGTTGGTGGCGTACGCCTGCGGGGATCCCGCGGCCGCGGCCGCGGCCGCGATCGCTCCGGCGCCCATCACACCGCCGCCGCCCGAGTATGAGACGCGCGCCGGGCGCGTGGGGTTGCCGGCCGCGGTGAAGGCAGGCACGGCCGCGGCGCCACCGCCGTTCGAACCCTCGGCGACGACCTGCACGTTGAAGATCATGCGCGCGTAGTCCGCCCAAATGCTGTTGATGAGGTCGCCGAAGAGGGTGTACGCCTCGTTCTTATACGCCACCAGAGGATCGACCTGGGCGATGCCGCGCAGGCCGATGCCTTCGCGCAGGTAGTCCATGTCGTACAGGTGCTCGCGCCACCGTTCGTCGATGACCTGCAACAGCAGGTAGCGCTCCAGCTGGCCCATCAGCTCCTCGCCGAGCTCCTGCTCGCGTGCGTCGTAGCGCTCCATCGCCGTCTGGAGCACACGCTCGCCGAGGAGGTTGCGATCGACCGCCTCGGGGTTGAGGTCCTCCGGCCCGAGGTCCAGCGGAAAGAACTGCGAGAGGGCGGTGAAGAGGCCGCCCAGGTCCCAGTCTTCCAGGTAGTCGCCCTGGGTGTACTGGTCGATCGTGCGCTCGATCACGCGCCCGATCTCCTCGCGCGCCTGCTCGCCCATCGCCTCGCCTTCCAACACCTGGTCGCGGTAGGCGTAGATCACGCGCCGCTGCTCGTTCATCACGTCGTCGTACTCGAGCACGCGTTTGCGGATCAGGAAGTTCTGCTCCTCGACCTTCCGCTGGGCTTTTTCGATCTGCTTAGAGAGCATTCCCGCCTCGATCGGCTCCTCGTTGCCCTCCTCGTCGACCCCGCCCAGTTTGTCGAGGATGCGGTAGATGCGGTCGCCCGCGAACAGCCGCACGAGGTCGTCCTCGGCGGAGAGAAAGAAGCGGCTCTCCCCCTCGTCGCCCTGGCGACCGGAGCGGCCGCGCAGCTGGTTGTCGATGCGCCGCGACTCGTGGCGCTCGGTGCCGCAGATGTAGAGGCCGCCGGCTGCCGTCACGCGCTCGCGGTTGGCCGCCACGCGCTCCTCGATGCCGGGCAGCAGCTCGGCGAAGCGCTGCTCGTAGCCCTCCTCCTCCGGCTTGCAGCCCTGCTTGGCGAGCTCCAGCCGCGCGAGGTGCTCGGGGTTGCCGCCCAGCTTGATGTCCACGCCGCGGCCCGCCATGTTGGTGGCGATCGTGACCGCGCCCGGCTGGCCGGCCTCCGCGACGGTCTCCGCCTCGCGCGCGGCGTGCTCGGGCTTGGCGTTCAGCACCGTGTGCGGGACCCCGCGCTGCTTCAGGCGCGCGCCCAGGAGCTCCGAGACCTCCACGGAGATCGTGCCCACCAGCACCGGCTGGCCGTTCTCGTGGCGCGCCGCGATCTCCCTGACGACCGCGCTCCACTTGCCCTCCTTGGTCTTGTAGACTTGGTCGTTGCGGTCTGCGCGCACCATCGGCACGTTCGTGGGGATCTGCACGACGGGCAGCTCGTAGATCTTCATGAACTCGGTGGCCTCCGTCAGCGCGGTGCCGGTCATCCCGGAGAGCTTGTCGTAGAGGCGGAAGAAGTTCTGGTAGGTGATCGTGGCGAGCGTCTGGTTCTCCTCCTGGATGCGCACCCCCTCCTTCGCCTCGATCGCCTGGTGCAGGCCCTCCGACCAGCGCCGGCCGTCGAGGATGCGCCCGGTGAACTCGTCGATGATCTTCACCTCGTTGTCGATCACCGCGTAGTCGACGTCGCGCTTGTACAGCGACTCCGCCCGTAGCGCCTGGTTCAAGTGGTTGACGAGGTGGCCGTTCTCGGCGCGGTAGAGGTGGTCGATGCCGAGGAAGCGCTCGGCCTTGGCGACGCCCTGCTCGGTGACCGACACCGTCTTGTGCTTCTCCTCGAACTCGTAGTCGAAGTCCGCGAGGAACGCCTTCTTGGCGCGCGGGTCCATCCCTTCTGGGGTTTTGCCGGGGGTTAGCCGGGGCGCGAGGCGCGCGAACTGGACGTACAGGTCGGCGGCCTGTTCGGGGGCGCCGGAGATGATCAGCGGCGTGCGCGCCTCGTCGATCAGGATGTTGTCGACCTCGTCCACGATCGCGAAGGGGTGGCCGCGCTGGACCTTTTCGGAGAGGTCCTTGGCCATGTTGTCGCGCAGGTAGTCGAAGCCGAGCTCCGAGTTGGTGCCGTACACCACGTCGCAGGCGTACGCCTGGTGCTTCTCCTCGTAGGGCTGCATGTTCTGCAGCACCCCCACCGTGACCCCGAGGGCGTCGTAGATCGGGCTCATCCATTCGGCGTCGCGGCGGGCGAGGTAGTCGTTGACGGTGACCACGTGCACGCCCTTGCGAGCAAGCGCGCCGTCGATCGCGCCGTTGGACGAGGGGGTGGGCTCTCTGACGGCGAGCGCGTTGAGCGCCACCGCGAGGGTGGCCGTGAGCGTCTTGCCCTCGCCCGTCTTCATCTCCGCGATGCAGCCCTCGTGCAGCGCCATCGCGCCGATCAGCTGCACGTCGAAGTGGCGCATCCCCATCGTGCGCTTGCCCGTCTCGCGCACCACCGCGAAGCACTCGGGGAGCAGGTCGTCGAGCGGCTCGCCGTTCGCGGCGCGCTCACGCAGGGTGTCCATCCGCTCGCGCAGCTCCGCGTCGGTGTCGTGTTCGAGCTCGGGCTCGAACGCGCCGATCAGCGTGACGCGCTTCTCGTACTGCTTGAACTTCTTCGCCTCGCCGACGTTGAGGGCCCGATCCAGGAGGGACACGCCCCCAGGGTAGCGCCTGGGGGTGTGTCCAGTGGAGGCGATCCGGTGGGGGCGGACCGCCCCTACGTCCTTACGGAACCGCGGGAATACCGGGGTCGGCGGCCGGGTTGCGCTCGCGAGCGATCACGGCACGCTCGGCGGCCGATCGCAGATCGCCCAGCGCGGCCAGTGCCGCCCGTGTCTCGCGCCGACGGCGGCGGCGATCGCGGTGGCGCTTGACCTGTCGGGCCAGATCGTCGACCACGAGGTTGAGCGAGTGCAGCATCTGCGGCGAGGCGTCGCGGGCGCGCAGCGTGACCCCCTTCAGGTAGAGCGTGGCCTCGGCCACCTGGTGATCGGCGACCCGCGGGTTGGGCTCCCGCAGAAGCTCGATCTCCAGGCGCGCCAGCTCGGACACCTGCCGCGAGACCTTCGCCAGGCGGCGTTCCGCGTGCCTGCGCAAATCGTCGGGAACCGGCACGTTGCGGCCCTTGATCTCGATCTGCATCTGTGCCTCCTTTCGGTCGGGGAGACTTATCCCTACCGATGCTACGCCTCCGGGCGGCGGTTGTCCATCGCCTTTCCACGAATATGCGACCGCGTTGTGGTGCGGTGCATACCGGGCATCGCCTGCATCGCATGGTGGGCCTGCGCGGAGTCGGGAAGCACGAGTCCGGGCACCTGGCTGGGTGAGATCATCACAGCGAGCCCGAGCGCCGCGAGGCACGCCGCGATCGCACGATTGGTCGTTGCGGGAGCGGGGAGCAGCTTCTCGGCGGCGATCGCGGCTGCGATGACGAGCATCCAGGTGATGCTCATCAGGCCCAAGGCGAACAGGGTGGCCATCAGCATCCAGCAGCAGCCGACGCACCAGACGCCGTGCACGACGCCCATGCGCAGCGCGCCGAGTCGGTCCTCGCGCCAGTGCTCGCGCACGAAGTCCTGTGGGCCACGGCAACGCCGCAGGCAGGCGTCCTTCGCCGGGGTGAGCTGGTAGCCAGCGGCGGCGAGGAGCACGGCGCCAGCAATATAGGGACCGCCACGATTCCAGTTCAGCGCGTCGATCGAGAGCGACCGCACGCCGACGAACGCCGCGTATGCGGCGACGCCGGCAGCGGTCCACGTGATCAGGTAGCCCGCGACGAACAAGTTCGTCGCGACGCTTCGCTGCGCCGCGCCGTGCGCGTGCCTGCGGCTCTGGACGAGCGAGAAGACGAGGACCATCGGCGCGATCGAGGGAAGCATCATCGCGGCCATCATCACGACCCACGAGAGGGTGTAGAAACCCAGCGTGCCGGGATCGGTGCCAGGACCAGCGTCCATCCCCGCCATGCGCCGCGCCATGAGCAGCCATGCCAACGCGGCGAGCCCGAGCAGCACGGGGAGCAAGACAAGCCGGATGCGATCCACGCCTGCGAGTCGGGCGGTTTGCATTGCAATATGACTTTACGGGCGCTAGGCCGAACACGCAACCGTCCCGCCAATTTGGGGCGGCCAGCGACCGCGATGCACAGCAGGCGGCGAAGCCGAAGCGGCACGAAGCTGCCCCCGGAGGGGTGGCTGCTTGGTAGATTGGGAACCCCGAGATGGAAGCTCGCATCCACGTCATCACGCTCGCGGTAGAGAACCTCGATCGCGCGCTCGAGTTCTACCGCGACGGACTCGGGTTGGAGTCGACTGGAGTGGTCGGCACGGAGTTCGCCGGCGATGACGCCAACCCCGCCGGGGACCTGGCGATGTTCCATCTCCAGGGCGAGCTCATGCTCGCTCTCTACCCGCGCACGGAGCTGGCGAAGGACGCGCGCGTCCCGCTTGGACCGCCCAAGCCGGGCGAGTTCAGCATCGGCCACCTGGTCCCCAGCAAGGCGGATGTGGACGCATTGCTCGCCCAGGCCAAGGCGGCCGGTGCCACGCTCACCGATGAGCCGCACGACCGTCCCTGGGGGATCTACTCCGGATACTTCCGCGACCTCGACGGACATTTGTGGGAGATCATTTGGAACGCTCGGCGCCAAGACGGGAGCGTTGCATGAGGGTCGGCACGCAGGCGCAGTGGCAGGCGGAGCGCGACGAGCTTTTGAAGGAGGAGAAGGAGCTCACCCGCCGCGGCGACGAGCTGGCCCGCAAGCGGCGTGATCTGCCCTGGGTCCCGGTCGAGCAGGACTATCGGTTCGAGACCGAGGACGGCACGAAGACCCTCGCCGATCTCTTCGACGGCCGCTCCCAGCTGCTCGTCTACCACTTCATGTTCGGACCGCCCTACGATGCGGGCTGCCCGGTCTGCTCCTCGATCGCGGACACGCTCGATCCCCAGGTCGTCCACCTGCAGGCCAGGGACACCACCCTGCTGCTCGCCTCCCGCGCGCCGCTCGAGCAGCTCCTCGCCTTCAGGGAGCGGATGGGGTGGGGCATCGAGTGGGTCTCGAGCGCCGGCAGCGACTTCAACCGCGACCTCGGCTTCCTGCACACAGCGCAGGAGCTGCGGCCGTTCCTGGAAGGCGAGATCCCGTCCACCGTCGAGCAGAACGCGCGTATGTGCGGGACGGACGTCGTGGGGTACGTCTCCGAGAGACCGGGCCTGAGCGCGTACGCGCTAGCGGACGGGACGGTCTACCGGACCTACGTGACGACCGCCCGTGGCCTCGAGCCCGCGATGGCCTACTACAACCTGCTGGACCGGACGCCGAAGGGACGCGACGAGAGCGCCACGGAGCCGTTGTGGGTGCGGCGCCACGACGAGTACGGAGCCTCATAGTGCCCAGACCGACGTGACGAATGCCAAAGGAGGTAGCGATGCCCAGCCATGAGATTGGGACCCGCGAGGAATGGAAGGCGGCTCGCGATGCACTTGCGAAGCTGGAGGCCGAGCACGCCGAGCTCGGCCAGAAGGTGGTCGAGCAGCGGCGTCAGCTTCCCTGGGTTCCGGTGGAGAAGGAGTACGAGTTCGACACGGAGGACGGGAAGCAGTCGCTCGCCGAGCTCTTCGACGGACGCTCGCAGCTGCTCGCCTACAACATCATGTTCGGCCCCGACTACGAGCTGGGCGCTTGCCCCGGATGTTCGAACCTGGGGGACGAGCTCGGCGCCACACGGGTTCACCTGAACCACCGCGACGTGACTCTGATCTGCTTCTCGCGCGCGCCGATCGACCGGCTCATCGCCTACAAGGAGCGGATGGGTTGGCAGTTCCCCTACGTCTCGACCTACGGGACGGGGTTCCCGTTCGACTTCGGGCTCGCCCTCACGCCCAAGCAGGCACAGGAGATCCCCCCGGTCAAGGAGATGATCGACAACCCCCCGGAGTGGCTCGAGGATTGGGGGCGGCAGGTGGGCGCCAAGCTCGAGGACGGCCTGCGCGAGGGCCCGGGCTTCATCGCGTTCGCGCGCGAGAACGGGAGCGTGTACCACACCTACACGGTGATGGCGCCCGATCCATTCGTCGCGCCGTACCACTCGCTCCTGCTGAAGCGAACGCCGAAGGCCGGATCCGAGGAGCCTCGCGCCTGGCGCAAGGACGAGTACCCCGACTGATCCGCTCTCTTTACTCTTGGCGCGGACGCATGCTCTGCAGGATCCCCGCGTGCCCGGCGATCGCGCCGATCACGATCGCCCCGGTGGCGACATCGGTGCCGGGGAAGAGGATGCTCTCGCGCAGTTGCGCCCCGTCGCCTACGCGCGCGCCGTCGCCCAGCACGAGCGGGCCGGTGAGCCGCACGCCCGCTCCGATATGGACGTCGTGCCCGATCCACACAGGTCCCTCGACCTCAGCGTCCCGCGGGAGCGGCCCTGAGCCCTCCCCTCCTCCGGCGAGGATCACCCCGGGCGCAACCTCGCTACCGTCGAGCTGCAGGCGCAGCTCCCCGCGCAACGCGTCGAAGGTGCCTTGACGCAACTCCGCGAGCGAGCCCACGTCGTTCCAGTACTCGCGGATCTCGTGGATGTGGAACGGCACGTCGTGCTCCAAGAGCGCGGGGAACACGTCCTGTGCCCAGTCGGCGAAGGGACGGGCGGGGAAGTAGTCGAAGATCGCCGGGTCGAACACGTAGATCCCGCAGTTGCCGAGGTCCGAGAGCGCCTCGTCGGGCTGCGGCTTCTCCTGAAAGCCGGTGATGCGCCCCGCGCGGTCGTGCAGCACCACCCCGTACTCGCGCGTGTCGGGCACCTGCTTGACGGCCAGCGTCGCGATTCCGCCAGCCTCGCGGTGGCGTGCGGCGAGCGCCGTCAGGTCGATGTCGGTGAGGGCGTCCCCGGAGATCACCAGGAAGGGCTCCTCGCCGAAGAACTCCGCGCACGCGCGCACCCCGCCGGCGGTGCCCAGCAGCTCTTCCTCGTACGCGTAGGAGAGCGGGCCGCCCTCGCCGAAGTAGGCGCGGATCGAGTCGGGGAAGTAGTGCAGGTTGGCGATCACCCGCTCGCAGCCGTGGCGTTCCAGCAGGTCGAGGATGTGCGCCATCACCGGCCTGTCCAGCACCGGCACCATCGGCTTGGTGATCTCGTACGTCAGCGGGCGCAGTCGGGTTCCGAGGCCCGCCGCGAGAACCATCGCTCTCATCGCGGCGGCAGGCTATCGGATCGCCCGACGGAGATCAGGGCTGCGTGCTGTGTCATCCAAAACAGCCCTATATCACTTTACAAAATGAAGTTGTATAGGCGCCCAAAAGTTCAATGCAAGACACCGAGATCGCCGATCTCATCCGCCCGCGACCGCCCGCCGCCCCGCGGCAGACCAACTAATACCGGTAGTGGTCCGGCTTGTACGGCCCCTCGACGGGCACGCCGATGTAGGCGGCCTGGGCGTCGCTGAGCGTGGTCAGCTTGACGCCGAGCGCGTCGAGGTGCAGGCGCGCGACCTTCTCGTCGAGGCGCTTAGGCAGCACGTAGACGCGCCGCTCGTACTGCTCGTTCTTGGTGAACAGCTCGATCTGGGCGATCGTCTGGTTGGTGAACGAGTTGCTCATCACGAAGCTCGGGTGGCCGGTGGCGTTGCCGAGGTTCAGCAGGCGCCCCTCGGAGAGCAGGATGATCGCGTGGCCGTCGGGGAACACCCACTCGTCGACCTGCGGCTTGATGTTGAGCCGTTCGATGCCCGCCACCTTCGTGAGGCCGGCGATGTCGATCTCGTTGTCGAAGTGCCCGATGTTGCCGACGATCGCCTGGTGCTTCATGCGCGCCATGTGCTCGGCGCGGATGATGTCGCGGTTGCCGGTGCAAGTGACGAAGATGTCGCCTTCGCCGACCACTTCCTCCAGGGTCTTGATGGTGTAGCCCTGCATCGCGGCCTGCAAGGCGCAGATCGGGTCGATCTCGGTGACGACCACGCGCGCTCCCTGGCCGCGCAGCGATTCCGCGCAGCCCTTGCCGACGTCGCCGAAGCCGCAGATCACCGCGAGCTTGCCGGCGATCATCACGTCGGTGGCGCGGTTGATGCCGTCCACGAGCGAGTGGCGGCAGCCGTAGAGGTTGTCGAACTTCGACTTCGTCACGGAGTCGTTGACGTTGATTGCGGGGAACAGGAGGGTACCGGCCTCGGTCATCTCGTACAGCCGGTGCACACCCGTGGTGGTCTCCTCGGTGACGCCTTTGATGCCCTGGCCGATCCGCGTCCAGCGCTGCGGGTCCTCGCCGAGCGAGCGCTGCAGTAGTGAGAGGATCACCTGGAGCTCCTCCGAGTCCGCGCCCGCCGGATCTGGCACGGCGCCGGCG
>JBOGYA010000071.1:0-11256 GCA_050696515.1 Solirubrobacteraceae bacterium | reverse complement strand
CGGCAGCGCCCGCGGTGCCGGCAGCTCCGGCGGCGAGCAGCGTCGTGGCCGCGGTGGCGTGGCGTGCGCGCGCGTCGGGCGCCGGATCGTGAGGCGCGACGCCGTGCTGGGCGTCGGCCACGGCGCGGCCCATCTCGCGCGCGGTGCCGTACCGCTCGCGCGGGTCGAGCGCCAGCGCGATCGCCACCGCGTCAGCCAGCTCGGGGTTGGCGGCGGCGACGAGCGTGTCGAGCATCGGCGGCTCCTCCTGCTGCTGCTTGAGGGCGAGCTCGGTGAGCGACGCGGCTTCGTAGGGGAGGCGCCCGGAGATCAGCTGGTAGGAGACGACCCCCAGCGCGTAGAGGTCCGCGGGGGGACCCGCCTCCTCGCCGCGCGCCTGCTCGGGGGCGAGGTAGGCGGCGGTGCCGAGCACCGAGCCGACCTGGGTGATGCTCGACTGCTCGGTGGCCTTCGCGATCCCGAAGTCGGCGAGCTTCACCTCGCCTTCGCGCGAGCGTAGGAGGTTGCCGGGCTTGACGTCGCGGTGTACCACCCCGTGGCGGTGCGCGTAGTGCAGCCCCTCGCAGGCTTGCTCGATGATCGAGGCGGCCTCCTGCACATCGACCCACCCCTCGTCGCGCAGGATCTCCGCGCAGGAGCGGCCCTCGATGTACTCCATCACGATGAAGTGCTGGCCGGTGCGCTCGTCGAGACCGGAGTCGAACACCTGCACGATGTTGGGGTGCACGAGGCGCGCCGCCGCCTGCGCCTCGCGTTGGAAGCGCGAGACGAACGTGGGGTCCTCGGCTAGGTGCCCCGCGAGCAGCTTCACCGCGACCCGCCGCTCCAGGCGCCGGTCGAAGGCGAGGTGCACGGTGGACATCCCCCCGTAGCCCAGGCGGCTCTCCAGGCGGTAGCGCCCCGCGATCTCCTCGGCGCTCACCGGCCTCGCCTCCCGCCTCTGGGGCCCACCGGGCCTGGCCCGTACTCCGCGGTTGGGGCCGGGCTCACTGTTCACCTCCGACGCCGGAGCCTTCTCCGATGCCCGTGCCCCCGCTGCCCGAGTCTCCGTGCGCGCCGCCGCCGTGCTTGGCGCCTTCCCCGGGACCCTTGCCGGGGCCCTGTCCGTTGTCACCGGCGCCGCCTTCTTCGGCCTGGCCTTCGCCGCTGCCCACCCCGGGCGCGGTGCCGCCTTCGGTGCCGGATGGCTGGGTGGTGCCCGGGGCGGTGCCGGTGGGGGCCGTTTCAATGGTGCTGGTGGGGTTGGTCTGAGTTTCCGTGGTAGTGGTGGTAGGGGGCACCGCGGTCTTCGCGGTGGATGCCGTTTCGCCGGTGGTGGTCTGCGAGGCGGGGAGGGCGCACGTTTCGAGGGCGAGCTCGCGCAGCTTGGAGACGCCTTCCTGGAGCTTTCCGTGCAGGCCGGCGTCGATGCCGGCGGGAAGGCGCTGGAAGTCGCGTTCGGTTGCGAGGATCGCCGCTTCGGTCGCCGAGCAGCTGCCGTTACCTGCTTTCGCGGCCCGTTCGACCGCCTGGAAGTCGGCCAGCAGAGGACCGGCGTTTTCGGCGGGGATGAGGCCGGCGCCGGAGCTCCCGCAGGAGACGAGCACGGCGGCGAGCACGCCGAGCAGGGCCGCGAGGAGCAGGTGAAGCGGGCGGCGCATCCTCACTGACCGTACTCCAGCCGCTCGGCCAACGAGTCGGGTAGGCGCGCCGCGCGGATCGCGGCGGCGGCGCCGGCGACGTCGTAGAGGGTGCGCCGGTAGGAGGCGGTCCACGCCGTGAGATCCAGCTCGAGCCACGCCGCGCGCGGGTCGCCGTCGCGCGGTTGGCCGACGGAGCCCGGGTTCAACAGCCATTCGCCCTTGGCGACGTCGAGCTGGACTCCCTCGCGGTGGGCCCCACCGGAGGCGAGCTCGCCTTCGAAGCGCATGAAGGAGAGCGCGACGTGGGAGTGGCCGATCAGGCACACACGCTCGCGCTGACGGTCGAGGCAGAGCTCGGCGAGCAGGGTGGAGAGCACGTACTCCCACACCGGGTCGCGCGGGCTCGCGTGGTAGAGCCCCACGGGTCCCTCCTGCCCGGAGGGGCGCAGGCCGGCGAGGAAGGAGACGCTGGCGGGGGAGATCGCCTCCCGGGTCCACTGCACCGAGAGGGAGGCGCCGCGGGAGAAGTCCTCCAGCGGCAGCTCCCCGAGCACGGCGAGGTCGTGGTTGCCGGCGAGGCACACCGCGGCGTGCTCACGGGCGAGTGCCACGCAGGCGTCGGGCTCGCCCCCGTAGCCCACGAGGTCGCCGAGGCACCACAGCTCGGCGGCGTCGCTCGCTGCGACGGCCTCGAGCACGGCCTCGAAGGCGTGCCGGTTGCCGTGGATGTCGGAGACGATCGCGACCTTCATCGTTGCAGGGTAGGAATCCCGCGCGGCGGACCCGGTTCCCCGCCTGCAGGCCGCCTAGCTCTCCTCGTCGCCGCCGTACTCGGGCAGGTTCTTGATGCCCTCGCGGGTCCGCCACTTGGAGTAGTTGTCCTCCATCGCGTCGATCAGCTCGCGCATGAACCGCGGGGAGAGGTTGACGCGGGCGACGACCACGCCGGGGACCTCTTCGGCCTCGACCTCGTGGTCGACGCGCGCGAAGGTCACCGTGAACTCGTAGTCGGAGTGGCTGACGTTGGCGAAGTTGGCGTATACGCCCCCCATGATCTCGGGGGAGAGGTGGATGTTGATGTGGCGCTCGGCGCCGGGGTCGTCGTCGTTCATGAGTTGGCCTTGTTAGGGGGGAGGTCGGGAGGGGGGCAGGCCCCTTCCCGCTATGTGGGGGGGAGGTTGGGAGGGGGGCCTGTCCCTCTCCCGCTACGCTCGGCGCCGGGGTCGTCGTCGTTCACCCGTCTAGTATCGCAACCTGTGCGCGTGACTGTCGTCGGCGAGGCGCGCGTGCGGCCTCCGTTCGAGGACGACGTGGCGCACTACCGCAAGCTGCTCTCCCGCTACGTGCGGCTGGAGCTGGTGCAGGCGCGCGACGCGGAGGCGGTCGCGCGGAGGGTCCCCCGGGGGGCGTTCGTCTCACTGCTGGCCGCGGAGGGGAGCTCCTACGACAGCCTGCGATTCAGCGCCTTCCTGGAGGAGCGCCGCCGCGCGGGCTCGGAGGTGGCGTTCGTGGTCGGCGGCCCCTTCGGGGCGCCACCGCTGCAACGGGTGGACCACCGCCTGTCGCTGGGCGCGATGACCCTGCCCCACCAGCTCGCGTGGGTCGTCCTGCTGGAGCAGCTCTACCGGGCGCATAAGATTCTGGCGGGCGAGCCCTACCACTACTGATGATCGACGACTCCCGCGCAAACCCATCGTGAACGACCGAAGCCGGGAGACACGCGCCTCCGGCGCGAATCCCCGTTTCGGCCAGCTGACGCCGCTGGACGGCCTGCGGGAGGCGGTGCTGGCGGCGGCGGCGCGGATCTCGGGTCCCCCCGGCGGGCCGGCACCGGAGGGGATCACGCTCGAGCGCTCCCCGCGGGTGGAGTTCGGCGACTACTCGACCAACGCCGCGCTGCTGCTGGCCCCCGCGGCGGGCGCCCCGCCGCGCGAGGTGGCACAGCGGTTGGGGGCGGAGCTGCAGGAGCTGGTGGGCGGGGAGCTGGAGCGCTTCGAGGTGGCGGGACCGGGCTTCGTGAACCTGTTCCTCGGGGATCGCTGGCACAGGCGCGCGCTGGCCGCGGTGTTGGCGGCGGGCGAGCGCTTCGGCGCGGGGGGGGCGCGCAGCGAACGGGTACTGGTCGAGTTCGTGAGCGCGAACCCGACGGGGCCGATGCACGTGGGCCACGCGCGCAACGCGGCCTACGGCGATGCGCTGGCGCGGGTGCTGGCGCTGCACGGGCACGAGGTGACGCGGGAGTTTTACGTCAACGACGCGGGCACACAGGTGCGCAAGCTGGGCGAGTCGATCGGGGCGCTGGCGCGGGGGGAGGAGGTGGCGGAGGACGGCTACAAAGGGGAGTACGTGAGGGAGCTTGCACGGAGCCTCACGGATGTGGCGTCGAGCGACCCGGCGCAGGTGGGACGCGCGGCGGTGGGGGTGATGGTGGAGCAGATGCGCTCCTCGCTCGAGGCGTTCGGGGTGGGGGAGTTCGACCACTGGCAATACGAGAGCGAGCTGCACGAGGGCGCCCCGAGCCGGGTGCAGCGCACGCTCCAGCTACTAGAGGAGCAGGGGCACACCTATCGCAGCGAGGGGGCGCTGTGGCTGCGCACGACGGCGTACGGGGACGACAAGGACCGGGTGGTGGTGCGCGCGAACGGGGAGCACACGTACTTCGCCTCGGACATCGCATACCACCAGGACAAGCGCGAGCGGGGGTTCGAGCGCCAGATCGACATATGGGGTGCGGACCACCACGGGTACGTGGCGCGGATGCAGGCGGCGTACGTGGCGTTGGGGGGCGAGGAGGCGCACTTGGAGATGTTGATCATGCAGCTCGTGCACTTGGTGCGCAGGGGGGAGCGCGCGCAGATGTCCAAGCGCTCGGGCGAGTTCGTGACCCTGGAGGAGTTGGTGGAGGAGATCGGGGTGGACGCGGCGCGGTGGTTCTTGCTCTCGCGCTCGCACGACACGACGATCGACCTCGACCTCGACCTCGCGCGCGAGCAGTCCAACGAGAACCCGGTGTACTACGTGCAGTACGCGCACGCGCGGATCGCCTCGATGCTGGCGAAGGCGGGCGCGGAGCGGGTCGCCGAGGCGCTGGCGGAGACGGCCGCGGGCCGGGGGCGCAAGGAGGAGGGCGAGGCAGCCGGTGAGCGTGAGCGGACGGCGCGGGACGGGGAGCCGCTGCACCCCTCCGAGCGCGCGCTGCTCAAACGGCTGCTGGCGTTCCCCGGCGAGGTGAACGAGGCGGTGCAACGGAGGGCGCCCCACCGGATCGCGGCGTACGCGCTCCAGGTGGCGCAGGACTTCACGGCGTTCTACCGCGACTGCCGCGTGGTGGGAGCGGAGCCCGCGGCGGTGGAGTCGCGGCGGCTGGCAACGTGCGTGGCGGCGAGGAGCACGATCGCGCGGTGCCTGGAGGACCTGCTGGGGGTCGGCGCGCCGCGGGAGATGTAGGGGCGGACCGGCCCCTGCTCGACAGGCCTCTCTGCGAAGCCCATTCCCCCTCCTCCCCTCGGGGTGGGACGGCGCGGCGGCTCAGTCGAAACGCGCCATGTCGGCGTCTACGCGCGCGACGTCGGCGGGAGTGAGCGTGGGGGAGTGCCCCTCTGCGCAAGCGGGCGCGGCGCGGGCGCGGCGGCGCCAGCGGGGCAGGAGCAGGGCGAGGAGGGCGAGCAGCGCGAGCAGGACGAGGGGGGGAACGAGGTAGACGGCGAGGCCGAACCCACGGCTGCTGGGGAGGGAGAGCACAGCGGGGCCGTATTCGTGGACGAGCGCACGCTTGATCTGCGCCTCGGTGCGGCCCTGGTCGATGAGGCGCTGGATGAAGACGCGCTCGCGCGTGGCCTCCGGGGACTGGGCGACGGTCAGCGGGATTTTGCAGGTGACGCACATCACCTCGCTTTCGACGGCGGGCAAGGTGGTGCGAGCCCCGCCGGCCCCGAGCGCGAACGCACGGGGTGCAAGGACCGTAAGAAGCAGGGCGGCGAGGATGAGCACAAGCGCCGGCGGTGCCGAAGGGTTGGCCTTGGGTCTCATCCGCGTGGGTGGGTTGGGGCGCAGGGGCCGTGGCCTCCGTGCCCCGGGGCTGGGGCGGGGGTGGCCAAACGCTCTCATGCGCTCTCCGCGAGCCGGAGGGCGAGTTCGAGGAAGGGCTTTTCGACCTGCTTGCGGGAGATCGCGGCGATGCGCCCGGAGCGGTTGATGAGGAAGCTCTCGGGCAGCTGGTCGGTGCCGTACGCGGAGCGGCCGAATTCGCCGCTGCCGTCGACGAGGTTCGGGAAGGTGAGGTGGTTGTGGCGCACGAATTCGAGCGAGTCGGAGGCGATGTCCTCGTAGGTGACTCCGAGCACGGTGGCGCCGTGGCGTTGGAGCTCGCGCTGGAGGCGCTCCACTTCGGGCGCCTCGGACTGGCACCCGGGGCACCACGAGGCCCAGAAGTTGAGGACGACGACGCGGCCGCGGTAGGCGGCGAGCGAACGACTCCCCCGGCCGGTCAGCGCGGGCAGCGCACGGGTGGCCTCGGGCGCGAGCGGGTGCTGGCCGTCGGCGATGGCCTGATCGAGCGTGCGGCTGGGGGCCTGGTGGGTGACCCCGTAGACGAGCAGCCCGAGCAGGGCGGCGCCGAGCAGAGTCGCGAGAGTGGGTCCGAGCAGTCGTCTCACAGGCATCGAAGGGTAGAAGGCCACCCGCCCGAGCGCTCCGGGCGCAGGGCGCGGCCCTGACGGGAGGGCGTAAGATCAGGAGCAGTGCGGCGGTAGCTCAGTTGGTAGAGCACGAGCTTCCCAAGCTCGGGGTCGCGAGTTCGAATCTCGTCCGCCGCTTTTGTTGCGGGGAATAGCCGGAAGGTAGGCTGCGTCACTGTGGTGAACATCCGGCATAGCCCCCGGAGCTGGCGAGACCATTGATGAGCGTCGTGCCGCCCACTCGTCCCGGTGCCCACCCGGTCCCCAACCGCCGCCTGCCCGCCGCGCTCCTCACCGGCCGCCTCGCCGCCCGCACAGCACCACGAGGCGCCCGCACGATCCACGACCAGCCCCGCACCGGCTCACAACAGATACCGCCATCCAAGCGGACTCTGCTCGTCACCTACCGACGCAACGGCCGGCCTGTCGCAACACCAGTGTGGGCAGCCGAAGACCACGACCGCTTCTACGTGCGCTCCGAGCGCGCCGCCGGCAAGGTCAAGCGTCTGCGCCGCGACAACCGCGTCCTACTCGCGCCCTGCACCGTGCGGGGGCGGCCACTCGGAGCGCCGTTCGAGGGGCACGCCCGCGTGCTCACCCCCGATGAGGAGCACCGTGGCGAGCGTGCGCTGGCCCGGCACTACGGGCTTGGTCGCGAGCTGTTCGAGCGCACCGTAGACATCATGCGCATCGATATGTGCTACCTGGAGATCACGCCCGGCGCTTGGGAATGAGGCGGGTGGAAGCGGGAGTGGGACTCGGTGATCAGTTGTCGTCGTAGGCTTGGTCGCTCTGGCGCACGTTAGGCCCAGTATTTGGTTTTATTTACGGACCAAATACGACGATATAAGTCGATATACTATTTAGGGTGGACGAGGTCCTGAACCCCTATGCGCCGGGCGCAGGCACGCAGCCTCCCGAGCTTGCTGGCCGCGACCGCGAGCAGGAGAGCTTCGGCGTGCTGCTCAAGCGCTTGGCTGTCGGGCGTCCCGAGCAGAACTTTGCGCTCTGGGGCTTGCGTGGCGTCGGCAAGACGGTGCTGCTGAACCGCTTCGCGATCGAGGCCGAGGATACCGGGTGGGGCTCGGGGTACATCGAGCTGCGCGGCCGCGGGTCGCTGCGCCCCATACTCGCGCAGGTCGCGATGCAGGCCGCGCACTCTCTTGCACGCCGCGAGGGCATCCGCGAGCGGCTCGGAAAGGCGCTTTCGGTCATCAGCAGCTTCTCGCTTACTGCGATGCCCACCGGTGTGACATTCAAGCTCGAGGTCAACCCGGCACCTGGCCGGGGCGATAGCGGACAGCTCGATGTCGATCTCCAGGACGTTCTGGTCGAGCTAGGAGAGACCGCCCGCGAGGCCGGCTCCGGTGTCGTGTTCTTCTTCGACGAGATGCAGTTCGCTGAGAACGTGGATCTGCAGGCGTTGCTCGCGGCCTTCCATCGCATCGGCCAGCGCCAGCTCCCCGTCGCGCTGGTATGCGCTGGGCTGCCACAGCTACCCAGCAGGCTCGCGGCGGCGAGTTCGTACGCCGAGCGTCTCTTCCAGTATGTGGAGATCGATCGCCTCACGCCTGAGGCCGCGCGCGCCGCGCTGGCGCTTCCCGCGAGCCGCGAGAACGTCGAGTACGAGTTGCCCGCGCTCGACTTCATTCTCTCCCGAGCCGACCGCTATCCCTTCTTCCTGCAGACCTACGGACGCTACGCCTGGCTCATCGCCGAACGCTCACCGATCACTCACCGCGACGCCCAAGCCGCCGACACCATCGCCCGCGAGCAGCTCGACAGCGGCTTCCACCGCGCTCGCTTCAACCGCGCGACGCCAGCCGAGCGTCGCTACCTCGCTGCCATCGCCGAGCTCGGCGATGACCCACAGCTCACAGCCAATGTCGCCGCGAAGCTCGGTGCCAACCAGCGCAGCACTGCCCTCGTTCGCCAGAACCTCATCGACACCAAGGGCCTCATCTACAGTCCGCGACGCGGATATGTCGACTTCACCGCACCACTCTTCGGCGACTACATCCGCCGACAGCACCCACTGGAGTCCCTGCAATAAGACGCGCTTCAGCGGTAGTCGTAGTCTTGGCGGCGACCACCGACCAGAGCTTCGGGAAGTGATCTTATGCGCGACCTCCAGTTGGTGATCTTCGACTGCGACGATGATCGCGACCCGCTCGGCCGCTGAACGTACAAGCCCGATGACAGAACTACACCGCGTCGAGATCGTCCAGCCGTGCGCGCGACAGCACCACCCGCTCACCGCGGAAGGGCACTCCCTCGGCTTCCAGGAGGCCCCGCTGGCGGGCGCCCTTCGCGAGCGACCCGTCGGCGCGCACAACGCGCTGCCACGGCACATCGCGCGCGGCGGTGCGGCTCAACACGTAACCCGCCACGCGCGGCGCGCCCGGCGAGACGTCACCGTAGGTACGGACATGGCCTGGGGGGATCGCGCGCACCCGCACGAGGATCGCCTGGTGGGTGTCCATGCTCGTCCGCGGGGCCACCATGGGATGGTGCCACAACCCGCCGCGTTGTCGAGTGTGCACGATGCGCGGAGCAGCTCCGTGAGCTCGATCGGGTGGCGAGCGGATCTCTAGGCGCCGGCTGGGGCGGGCCGTGTCTTGGCGCGTCGGGCGGCGCGCTTCGGCGGGGCCGGTACTGCTTCATGTGCTTGCTCTGCGGGGGTCTGTCGCTCGCCTTGGAGCTCGTCCTTGGCAATCTGGATCGCGGCGAGTCGGCGTATGAGGTGGTTCTGGGTCAGCTCGAGCTCCTCGACGTCCAGTAGCCGCGGGCCGCGTGCGATTCGAGCGCGCGAGGAGGGTACGAGCCCGGGATGCTTGGCTTCGATCTTCCCGAGAACCTGCTCCAGGGCGGCGATCTGGATGCGCAGCTCCCGCCGGCGCTCCGCTGTCTGATCGTGGGGCTGCGCCACCGATGCGGCCTCGACGTACAGGGCAGCCGCGACCTCGCGTGGATCGACGCCCGTCTGGTGGGCCTCGCGGGCGGCGCCCGCCGCGATCGCTCCCGCGGTTGACGATCTGCGTGCGGTGGCCGTGACGTATGTGCCGCTTCCCTGGTGGCTTTCGATCATTCCTTCGTGCTCTAGGCGCTGGTACACGGCGCGAACCGTATTGGCGTTGATCTTCAGCGCTTGCGCGAGGTCCCGCAGGCCGGGGAGGCGCTGCCCGGCCGCCAGCCTGCCGTCGTGGATGTGCGCGCGCAGCGCCCACCCCAGCTGAACCCCGATCGGGACCTCGGCCCCGCGATCGATCGCGAAGTCCAGGCTCCCCGCACCCCCGGTGTCAGGCTGGCGAGTCACGCCGCTTACGTTAGCGGCCCTCGGGGTAGTTGGGCTAGTCCACTAATGAACTAGTATACTAGAACAATGAAGGTACGCGTCGGCTCGTCTGAGCCGAGGAACTCCGCCGAGGCGGGTGGTCGTGGCGTGTGGGCTCCGCTCGAGCGGGCCGTGCTCCCCACCAGGGACCTGCTCGAGGAAGTGGGCGATATGGTGCTCCTGACGGGCAGGACGGTCTCTTCGGCGCTGCGCCCCCCATATCCCTACGGAGGGGAGTTCGTCTCGCAGTTCCTCTTCGCCCTGCGCCTCTGCTGGCTGCCGCTGCTGATCTCGACCATCTGCCTCAACTACTCCGTCCCCGGCATGGAGGGCGCGAACTTCCTCACGCTCTTTGGCGCGCTCGACCGGCTCGGCGGGATCTTCACACTCGCCGCGATCCGCGAGATCGGCCCGCTCGTGACCGCGATCGTGGTCGCCGGGGTGGCCGGCACGGCGATCACCGCCGACCTCGGGGCGCGCAAGGTCCGCGAGGAGCTCGACGCGCTGCAGGTGCTCGGCGTGGACACGGTCAAGAACCTCGTCGTCCCCCGCTTTCTCGCGCTGATGCTCGCAGCCGGCCTCTTCAACATCTACGCGATCCTGTTCGGCCTCTTCGGCGGGCTGCTCGCCGAGCTCGTCAACGGCTATCCGTTGGGACCTTTCTGGAGCACGCTGTTTGAGAGCACCGACACGACCGACCTGTGGGGCTCGGCGCTGAAGGCGACGCTCTTCGGGGCGATCATCTCGATCGTCTGTTGCTACAAGGGCATGTCAGCCTCCGGCGGCGCCGAGGGCGTCGGCCGCGCCGTCAACCAGGCGGTCGTCGTGTCCTTCCTTGCATTCGGGGCCTTCAACTATGTTTTCACACAGATGCTGCTCGCCACACACCCCCAGATCCTGACGATCAAATGAGCCCGCGCTCGAGCGGCACCATCGTGCAAACGCATGGAGGCCGGTGAAGGCGACACGGTTCCGGTACCGTCGCCCCGCGCCATCGCGGTATGCGCGACGCCTCACTGCCGCGCTTCGCGCAACGGCGCCGTTTACCCCGCTTCGCGCAGCACGTCCTCCAGCGTCCGGCCGCTGAGCACCGAGGCGGGCTGCTCGGCGACGACGTCCGAGCCGGGGCGCGCTTGCTCGTCGCGCCGCTTGACCAGCAACCACTGCGATCGAGGCCCCGTCTGGGCGGCGGGCCCGGGTCCTGTGCGCTGCAGCGCGAAGCCGCCGCGGAGCTTCTCGCCGTGCAGGACGAAAACTGCGTGCCCGCGGTCCAGCGCCTCGGGCCACGCCACCCTGCCGCCCTGCTCGTAGTGGCCACGGTCCCACACCACCACGCCGCCGCCCGCGGTCGGGCCCTCGAAGGCGTTGTGGTCGAGCCCGTGGTCGGCGACCTGGACGGCGAGGCGCTTGACGGACGGGTCCAGCGACGGGCCCTTGGGCACCGCCCAGGACCGCATCGCCCCGGCGACCTCGAGGCGCAGGTCGAAGTGGCGCGTCGTGGCCGCGTGCTGCTGCACGACGAACACGCCGGCGCTCACGCCACGGATCGCGAACTGCTCATGGCCCTCGATCCGGACGTCGCGCACGGCCACATCGACGACGGAGCCGCCCGGCGGGTCCTCGC
>JBOGYA010000070.1:0-11429 GCA_050696515.1 Solirubrobacteraceae bacterium | reverse complement strand
GGCTTCTGTCGCGAACCACTGCTCCAGCAGCGAGCAGTACATCGAGCGGAAGTCGGAGGTGTTGCGGAGGTTTTCGTTTTCGTCGAGCGTGGCGAGACCTGGGAACTCGCCGACCATCGTGCCGGCGACGCGCGTGCCGATCAGAAAGGCGAGGCCGGCGGCGCCGTGGTCGGTGCCCGACCCGTTTTCCTCAGGGCGGCGGCCGAACTCCGACCACAGCTGGATCAGCACGCGGTCGGCGAGCCCGCGGGCTTCGAGGTCGCGCTGGAAGGCGAGCACCGATTCGACAGTTTGGCCGAGGTTGGCTTTCAGGGTGGTGACCTCGTCGGAGTGGGTGTCGTAGCCGCCGACGGCGTTCAGCGAGACGCACCTGATCGGCAGCCCGGCGTGGAGCATCGCGGCCAGTGCGGCGAGCCGTTCGGGGAATTCCCCGCCGGCGGTGGGGTATTCGACAGGCGATTTGTACGTCGGTTTGCCGTCGGGGCCGACGAACGGGGCCATCTGCTTGAGGACGATGGAGGTGTCGAGCGCGGCCCCGCGAGCTTCGGCGTAGGCGGGCGAGGGGGCACCGAGCGCTCCCAGCGCCCCGTAGGTTTCCATGGCGGGGGCGGTGAGCGGTTCGTCGAGGCCGTAGGCCGACATGTTGTAGCCGGCCGGGGAGGAGACGGCGGCGACGGGCACCTTGGCGGTGGCGAGCGCGGGGGCGAGGCTGTAGTCGAGCGAGAGGCCCTGCAGCGGGTTGCCGGGTTCCCCGGTGGCGTCGAGGTAGCGCCCGATCCACCCCGTTCGTGTGTTGGTGTCGAGCTGCCCGACCTCCCAGTAGTGGCGGCTGGTGAAGTGGCTCTCGTCGGGGGGGTCGTAGCCGACGGCGGGGAACACGGTGACCTTGCCCTCGCCGTGCAGTGCGGCGAGGCCGCCGGCGGCTGGATGCCACATCAGGGTGGGGTCCTCGGTGAAGGGCTGCCCTTCCCCTTCGGCGAGGCCGAGCGTGGGGCGCAGTTGGTGGTAGAGGGCTTCCTTGACGGGGGCGAGCACCGACAGCGCGTCCCACCCGCCTTCCATGTAGATCGAGACGAGCACCGGCTGGTTGGGCGCGGCGGCGGAGGCCTGGGCGATGCCCGCTTCGAAGTGGCGCGGCGAGAGCGCCGCGGCGCCGTAGACGGAGAACGCGGCGCCAACGGAGCGCAACAGGAACGCCCGCCGGTCCATTCCGGTGCCGGCCGGCAGCGGCATCCCCGGCTCGATCGAGGGCAGCCCGCGGCCGGCGGCGGCGGCGCCGCGGCGCAGCAGTTGGGCGCGGTTGAAGTCGTTGCAGGAGCACCCGCCCGGCATCAGCTCACCTCGTTCTCGTTGGGCGTGTGCACGTCAACTGACCTGCATGTCGGGGGAGGTCGCGATCAGCATTCGCAGGGCGTTTTGGCGCAGCGCGCGGTAGGGGCTGTCCTCCCATTCGGCGGTGAGGACGGCGCTCAGGCACGATTCGGCGAAGGCGGCGATGCACTGCCGCGATTCGGCGGAGAGCGGGGGGTTGGCCCAGTACGCGAAGGCGCGCGCGAGCGCGGTGGCGGGATCCTCGGTGGGGTCGTATTCCGGTTCGCCTTCCCCGGGCCAGGGGTTGGGGTAGCTCTTGGCGGTCACGTAGGTGGCGATTTCCCAGCGGGCCTTCGCGGTGGAGGTGTCGAGCCACCGGGAGAAGTCCCAGCCGGCGACGTTCGGGGGGTAGAAGAGCTGCTGCCCCGCCGCGGAGTCAAGCCACGTCCAGGCGGTCGTGTCGATCGGGCGGCCGACGGCGCGCAGCAGGCCGGCGTTGTAGACGACGGGCGGCGTGACGAGCTCGGGGCCTGCGTAGAGGTCGGGGTGCTGAAGGATCGCCTCGACGACCGGGCGGATGGCGTAGCCGCTCGAGATGTAGAGGCCCTCCAGCGAGGCGAGCGTGGCTTCGTCGGGTGGGGAGGGGATGAAGTAGCCCCATAGCTTGGTGACGAAGAACGAGGGGTGCAGCGGGTGCCCGACGCAGAGACGCACGGCGTCTTCGTAGTTCCAGTTGCCGGTCTGCCCGAACACGGTCTTGTCTTCTTCGTCGTGGCGTTCGGGGTCGAAGTGGAAGTCGTGCAGCCCCAGTTCCGAGGACCATTCCGCGGTGAAGCCGGTCAGCGCGCGGGCCATCTGGCGCACGTCGTCCTCGGTGTAGGCGCCGCGGTCGGCGCCGAGCGAGAACAGCTCCATCATCTCGCGCGCGTAGTTCTCGTTGGGGTTGTCCTGTTCGTTGTAGATCCCGTCGAGGAACACGAGCATCGCCGGGTTGGTGGTGACCGCGAGGAACAGGTCGTGGAAGTTGCCGAGGCACATTTCGCGGAAGAGGTTGTTCTGGTCGAGCATCAACTGCTGGGAGCCGACCTTTTCGTTGGAGTTGGCAAACCAGTCGTGCCAGACGTAGGTCATGCGCTCGACGAGCTGCTGGTCAGAGCGCACCATGCGGTCCAGCCACCAGCAGTGGTCCTGCCCCCACGCGTCGACGGGGTCGAGCGGTTCGCCTTCGTCGTCAACCGGCGCGGGGCCGGTGAGAACGGCGGGGCCGGAGGGGCGGGTGAGGCTGTACACCACCTGCTGCGTCGGCTGCCCCGCGAGCGCGGCGGCCTGCCCGGGGGTGGGTCCGAAGCCGGCACGCCACAGCAGGCGGTTGGCGTTCGCCTCGGTGAGGACGGCGGGCGCGGCCGGGACCGGCGCGTTGGAGGGCGGCGGGGGCGAGACGGGGGCAGTCGGCAGCCCGACCCCGGCGGTGCCGCGGTGGTGGCGGTGCTTGTGCTTCTTGTGGTGCTTACGGTGCTTGTGCTTCTTGTGGTGCCCGTGCCCCTTGCCGTGCCTGTCGTGGCTGCCGGTGTGGTCCCCCGCGTGGTGGCCGGTGGCATGGTGCCCACCCGCGTGGCGCCCGGCGCCCGCGTCGTGGCCGCGCGCGCCGCGCCCCCCGTTGTGCTCAGAAGGCGCACCGGATGCAAACTGGGTGAGGGCTTCGAGGTGTCGGGACGCCTGGCCCGTACCGACCATGTGGTGCGCTTCGGCTGAGGGGGCTGGAGGATTAAGCTCTGCGGCCCTCGGCTGGACGGCTATTCGGCCCATTCCGCGGCCGAGCTCTACGCCCACCAAAGCTCGCCGGCGACGCCGGCAGAGCGATTGGCCACACCAGGACTAGGGCTAGCTAGGCCGTGCTACGATTGGCGTATGGCCCGTGTGGGAATGCATGACGCCAAGACGCACCTCTCCAAACTGGTGGAGCGTGCCGAAGCCGGCGAGGATGTGGTCATCCAGCGCAACGGCAAACCGGCAGTGCGGTTGGTTCCTGTCGTGGAGGAGCCGCGCTCGCTGGCGTCGGTGCGTGGTGCGTGGCGCGGCCTTGTGCATATGGCCGATGACTTCGACGAGCTTCCCGAGGACATCGCCGAGGCGTTTGGCGCTCGGTGAGGCTACTGGCTGATACTCACGCCGCGCTCTGGCTGCTCGATGAAGACAAACGACTGAGCACACGCGCCGACGAACTGCTCACCGACGCCGGCAACGAGGTCTTGCTCAGCGCAGCAGTGGTGTGGGAGGTCGCAATCAAGCGATCGCTCGGAAAGCTCGACGCGCCCGACGGGTTCGCGAGGAAACTGTTGGATGGCGGAGCCGTTGCGCTACCCGTCAGTATCGATCACGCACGTGCGGTTCGCTCACTGCCGTGGCACCACCGCGACCCGTTCGACCGCCTGCTCGTCGCCCAAGCCGCTCACGAGGACGCGGTCCTCGTCTCGAATGACGGAAGACTACGCCTCTATGGCGTACAGGTCGCCTGGTAGCGCGAGACTAATTAAGTGGTGTTTGCGTCCATACGAAATGCCCTCCGGCCCCTTCCACGATCTTTTTGAATAGCACCTTTGCCTTGCGCACCTCAATGGTTGAGTACGTACCAAAACCAACGCCAACAAAGGCCACCTGTACATTTCGTAGACCCTTTCCCATCCGGGGAATCCAAGTTTCGGCGGTCTTATCGATTGCGTTTTCGCTGGCATGCTCTAGGACGATCCCTTCGACCTCGTTTGGGATGGCATCGGTGAACATCCACACCCGTCCGACACCGGGAGTTTCGGCCACGAGCTCAAGGGCTTCGAGCTGGCCGCTACCGCGCACGCGCTCCGGGGTTTTGATCATCTTTTCAAAAGCTTCCCTGAGGCCTGCTGCACTGGCCAAGTTTTCCCCTTCGCTTTCCTTGGCAGTCTCGCCTGGATAAGGTTCCCCAAAGTTTTCTTTGATGGCCCACTGCAGTGTGCGCAGCGGAGCCCCATCAAAGCATGCGGCGTAGAGGTCTCGTCGATGCACAGCACTGTTTTCAGCAATTTCGACCATGCCAGGGATAAAGCGCGCGAGATAAGGTTGGTAGGACGAGCAGTCTGCCAAGATCACGTCAATGGGGTGGGCAGCTTCCCATTTCGCAGATGGCGTCGGGGGATCGGAAGAGCCTCCGCAGCCAGACACCACAAGTGCGACCCCGGCCAACATAGATATGCACATGCGCTTCATGGTGTGATCGTCTCCTATGAGGCAAGGTCGAACTTCGGGTCGAACCCGGTGGCCGGCTTGCGACCGTTGGCGCTTGGCTGTGCACGGCGCCCGACGCGCCTGTCCTTGACAGCGGGCACGAACCAACGGAACGGCCACCACAGGGTCGGTGTCGCGCAGCGCACGACACCGCCGTTTTCAAACAGGCGGCTCTCGGCGGTGTAGGAGGCTTCGTAGAGGCTGGTGAGCGAACGAGCCATCGCTTCCTCCCTGTAGACCTGGGCCGGCAGGGTGTGTCTGATGAGCTCGATCTCGGCTCGTGCAGCCTCGGCGTCGGCGGCGATCTCGAACGTCTTGGCCGCGATGGACTCGATCTCAACCAAGGTCGCGATGATTTCGGCTTCGATGCGAACGGCGTGGGCAGCGATGCTCTGTACGGCGGCGATCACCGTGGCGATCACCTGCCGCTGTTCACGAACCGGCTTTTCGAGTGCCCACAGCGCAGCGGTCGCGGCCGCGGTGATGGAGCCAGCCAGCTGCGCCGGTCCCATCCAGGTCAGGCTGACGAACGGGTACACGGTGTGGTGCCGGCCGTGAGCGCGGGCGACGAGCCCGGCGTTGAGCGACGCCGTAGCGTCGTTCCGGAAGAGCATCAACAAGACGAACGTGATCGCGAGCGCCACGAAGCCGATGACTAGGGTCGCCAGCGTCACCCTCAACCGGAGGCGCGCGGATAGCCACGAGCCACAGAAGGCGGCCAAGAGGCCGAGGCCGAAGTTGACCACCAAGATCAGCGATGCGACTCCCCCTGCGGTGGCCCACATCACCCACGTGGAGGTTATGGCCGTGTGCTGGAAGGAGTTGCGCAGCACCACGAGGTCGAAGCCGGCGACGATTCCCTCGATGCCGCCAACCGTCGCCTTGGAGCTGAAGTAGCCTTTGGCCTGGCGTGGCAGGGACGCGAGCCTGCCCTCCTCGGCCGCCAGCTCCTGGCGCCTCTGTGCACCTTCCTCTCGGACACCGCCGAACTGCTCGACCAACCGTCCGGTGCGCTCCCGAAGTGCTTCGCCGCGGGCTTCCTGGGCAGCGCGGCGAGCGGGAGCCGTAGCAACGCGCTGAGCGGCGGGCACAACGGCGCGGTACGCCTTCTCGGCGATTACGCCGATGCGTACCTGTGCGCCGTTCTTGATGAAGCGATTCGGAGCCGCAGCCTCACCGAGCGCCTGATCGGTAGGCAGCCAGATGGCGCCGTTCATCCTCCCCAGCTCCTTCGCCTTGCTCGCGAACTCGGCGGGGTCCTCATACCCGACGTAGGGGTCGGGAGATACTGGTGTGCTGTTGGGTCTCAAGAACCTCACGGCCCGCTCCTCGGATGGGATCGACGTTGGCGGCCTGCTCGTGCCATCGCGTCCTGGAGCCCAGTTTAGCACACGCTCCTCAGGGCTGTGTAATCCTAACCAAAAGCCCTGATAAGGATAGGAACTACATCCATAGCAACTACCATAGTGTTGGCTGTGCCGCCGATCGTAGATCGCCCAGGTGGGCTCTGACACCCACCATGAGGGCTCGTCAGGCTAAGCTAGCCGAGATCTCGACCCCGTACAAGCAGACAGCAGGCCGAACTCGATGTCAAAACGCGCCACGGCGAACGCCGATCTCCTGCAGGCTGAGCTGTTCACCCCAAGCGGCGGCAAGCGCTACCTGCTCGCGGCCTTCTCCCAGCCCAGGAGCACACGACGGGAGCACCTCGAGGACGCGGCGGCCTGGCTCGGGCTCGACGCGGTGCTGCTGAACGCCGCCGATTCGGCGGCGAACATCCGTGCCGACATCGAGACGCGGTGGCTGGAGCTGCTCGGCCTGTGCGAGTCCCGCCTCCACAGCCAGGGGGACAGGGGCGACCTCCGCGCACTGATCGGGGCGTTGCAGGGCCAGTACGCCTCCGCGGACGCCAGCGGCGAGCCGGTGACGCTGGAGAAGCTGTGGAAAGCGGCCGGCCGGCTGAGCTCCACCGCCCGCCGCGGCCGCCGCTGGATCGCGCTGCGCAAGGAGATCGCCACGGTCCTCGCGGAGCTGGTCGCCCGGGCCACGCCCAAGAGCCTGCTGCCCCGCCCGCCACGCGAGCCGAGGATGTTCGACGACAGCAGCCTGAAAACGATCGCCGAACGCCTCCGCGAGGCACGCTCGTCGGGCATGGTGGTGCTCGGCGACAATCCCGGGTCGGGGCGGAGCGAGGTGGCGCTGGCGTTCGCCCACGAGTACTCGCAGGCCTACGATCGCGTGTTCGTGCTCCGGGGCACGGACCAGGAGCGACTCGAGCAGGACTACATGACGCTGGCGTGCTTGGTCGCGGGCGACACGGGCGACCGCGTCTACCTGCGGCGCAAGGCGCTCGAATACCTCGAGGAGAACGATCGCTGGTTGATCGTCTTCCTTTCGGTCGTAGACCCCGCCATCCTGCTCCCCTTCGTTCCGTGGCGCAACCGCGGGCACACCCTCTGCACCAC
Organism: Solirubrobacteraceae bacterium; assembly: GCA_050696515.1. Classification (GTDB taxonomy): domain Bacteria; phylum Actinomycetota; class Thermoleophilia; order Solirubrobacterales; family Solirubrobacteraceae; genus Palsa-744. The sequence goes on along the minus strand of JBOGYA010000070.1, from coordinate 4,395 downwards.
GGCGATCGCCGCTGGGGGCGCTGAAAGCCCGGACAACCCGTGGCTGAAGTACTTCAGCGTCGAGCCCACCCGGCTCGAGGAGGTGGCCAGCTTCGACGCGCGCAGCGTCCTCGAGCACGAGTTCCCACCCGAGCTCCACGGAGAGCACGCGCTCGAGCGCCTGATCGACGAGGTGGGGCGCTCCCGGCTCTCAACGGCGCTGGCGCTCGCGTGGTTCACCTACACGAAACCCGCGACGCCGCCGGACGGACCCGCCGCGTCCAAGCGCCGCCAGCTCGCAGCCTACCTCGAGCACTGGGACAACACTGAGACGAAGGACGGCAAGGACGCCGCGGCGCGCGCAGCCGCGCGCGCCGCCGAGGTACAGCTGCGGGAGCTCTTCGCGCAGACGCGGTGGCGGCCCGCGGCCGAGGTGGCGAACGACAAGCTCGAGCTCGAGCGGGACGCATTCGAGCTGCTCTGCCGGCTGACGCCGTTCGTCAAAAAAGACGCGGAGGGACTGACCGCCGAGACCTTCCAGACGGTGCTGCTCGACCACCCTAAGTACGACGTTCCCGACCGCATCAAGGACCGCCGGCTTGTGCTGATCGACGAGCTCGGGCTCGCCGACCGGCACGACTCGATCACCCGGCCCTACTTTCACATCAACGCCGCGGTCCTCAAGGCGGTAGACACATTCAGCGGCGCCAAGCCCCACGTCGAGCACGCGCTTGAGAGCGCGCTGTCGACGCTCCTACGGCTCCTCACCCACTCTCCCGCCGACCGAGACTTCGCCGACTTGACGTTCGAGCTGCTGCCCCACATCAAGGCCCTCGCCAAACGCACAAGCGACGCCAAACGCGAAAAGCCGTTCATCGCCCCGGAGTTGCACGCCTACGCCGCGCTCTCGTACCTGAACCGGCGCCGCCCCCGGCACGCCGAGTTGGAGCTCGACCGCATGAAAGACCTGCTCAAGGGGCTGAACAAAGACCTGCTCAAGAAGCCGAACAAGGACAAAGCCGTGATCAGCAACCACGCCGAGGATTGGGAAGCGCTCGGCGACGAGCTACATCCAGACGATCCCTTCAAGCGCATGGGCAAGCTGGTCAGGGCGCTCCGCACCGCGGGATTCCCACAACAGGCGGTGACGTACTTCAAGCGGCTGAAACCCATAGTCAAGCGCAGCGCGGCGGACCCCGCGACAACTGCCTACCAGCTGCATCAGATCGCCCGCCTGCGGTTCGAGGCGGCGCTCGCCTACCACGACCTCGACCAGATACAGCACTCAGCGGCCTTCCTGGACCAGGCCCGCAGGCAGTGGACACACGCGGGGGAGGAGGTTTGCACCGCGATGGGCCAGAGCTTCGCCGCGGAGCTCGAGCTCGACCGCGGCAACGTCGCCGCGGCGCGGCGCATGGGCGAGCAGGCACGCGCGTCCCGTCGTCGGCTCCTTGACACGGGTGTGTCCGACCAGCAGTCGGGGCTCGCGGACATCGCGCGCAGCGACCACCTGCTGGGGCTGATCGACTACAGCGAGGGTCGCTTCACCGAGGCGCGCGAGCATCTCTGCAAATCGGTCGAGGGCTGGGAGCAGGCCTTCGCGGCGGTCGTCGAGGGGGGCCGCGGCCCGCGCCCACCTCACTACGGCCGGCTCAACCAGATCACCTCGCGGTCCTATTTGGCGCTCATGTACGCCCTGCTGGGCGAAGGGCTGGCGGCGGAGGAAGAGGCCGACAACGTCTGGCACGAACTGCGCACGACGCCACACCGCTCGCACGCGGCGGCGGTGATCGGCTCCAACGTGGCACAGGTCTACCGCCTGTGTGGGCGCGTGGACGAGGCAGTGCGCGTGCACCGCGAGGCGCTCAACGAAGCCGAACGTGCCTGGCCGACCGGCAGCCATCGCGCCGAGCGTCTGATCCGCCGCGAGTACGCCGACAGCCTGCTCGACGCGGGACGGCCCACGGAGGCGCTCGAGGTGCTCAACCACCTCCTTGGCGAGGCCCCCCCAAGCTCTGCGGGAGCGACCTGGAAGGTGGGCACTGCCCGGACCCTGTCGTCCCTCGGCCGCCTGTTCATCGAGAGCTCGCTCTCGATGCCGCCGCTGCTCGCGAAGTCGGACAGGGACCTCGCCTACCTCGACGTCGCCCACAGGGTGCTACTCGACGCCCGCTCGCTCTTCGAGGCGACCGCGACGGAGACCCGGGCGCCGAACCCCGCGATGCTCGGCTGCCTGCTCGGCCTCACGGAGGTCGCGATCCGCACCGGAGACGGGAGCACGGCGTCCGCGCTCGCTGGGAAGGCGCTCGAGCTGGCGCGTGCGCAGTACCCCGGCAAGCCGCCGCTGGCCACGGCGATCGCGCGACGGGCGCGAGCCGAGGCGCTCCTGGCGCCGGACAGCCGCGAGCGGCTGACCGCGCTCGCCGGCGAGCTCGAGCCCTACTCGAGCTGCAAGGAGGGCAACCCCACCGACCGCTTCGAGATCGCCCTGGCACGCGTCGACGTTCAAGCGCACCTGTGGCTGCTCGAGCCGAGCAGGCGGCCCAAGGACCCGATCGAAGCGGCCAAACAGTGGCTCGAGGCGCCGCTGGAGGGATACCCCTCGATCGGGGTCGGCCAGCAGCATCAGCTCAGCGCGCGCGTGTATGCAGAGCTCGCCGCGCTCGCCCAGCGCCTTCAGCTGGCGGAGCAGCGGCGCGGGCGCCTCGTCCGCGAGCGCGACCGCCTGCGACCAGCGTTCTCACCGAAAGTCAACGATCTTCTGTATGAGATCGCCAGTCGGCGCCACCTGCTTACCGTTATGAGCTAGCCGCTGCGGCTCGCATCACCGGCTCGGGATCGACCGGATCGCTCGCGTAGGCGAGACGCTCCAAGCCTTCGCTACTCGGCTCGCGAGCGAGCGCGGAGCAGTTGACCTCCAGCCACTGCCAGGCACCGTTGCTCAAGTTCGATCTCGCAATCGATCTCGATGAGAAATGGGGCAACACTTGTGGCGTATGCGGTCCGTTGCTCGTCTGAAAGGTTCTTCCATCCCGTGACGCGATCACGGCAACAGACTGCACCGCACCGGCAATGCTCAGGGAAGAACTCAATGATGTAGTTGCGCATCGCGTAATCCACCGTTATCTCGTCGCCACGAGCGATTCGCTCGCGTGCAACCAAATCAAACGTGCCATGCTCTGTTGCGCGGACCCCGCAGTTAGGTTCGCATGAATGATTGACGAGTGAGCCGATCCCCTCTTCATAGGCAAACCCGTCTCTCCTCACCTGGACCGCGTGCGAGCTATTCTCTTCTACAGGCACGAGCGGCGCTCCCACGATAACCGTCTCTTGGGCCTCAAAGCTCCGTGTAGCAAAGATCCCGATCCCCTTTTCCTCGGTGAGGCGGCTTTCGCATCCGAACGTCATTCTGCCTTCCTTGCTAGTACGACTGCGGCGTTGCCATATTGCTCTGCGAGGAGAACATCGACTTCAAGGTTCTCTGCGAGTTCTCCCTTGAACTCCTCAAGCGGATAACGATGATCGTAGGCGAGTCGAACATCTGTAATGGTTGTTCCTTCGAGTGACACTTCATTGTAAAGCGTGGCGATACTCCTTGCACACGGAAACACACTAAGATCTTCCTCGCGTACCTTTACCCTATTTAGGTCGATATCGAAACCTAGCATTTCCAGCGGGATACACGAGTAGCGCAACGTCGCCTCATTAGTCAAAAAAGAACGTGCCCCATTCACTTCGGCCTCGCTCACCTCGTCGACATCACAGTTAATCTCGATGAGCACAAAATCACCCGGATACATCGCCTTTTGCAGCGCCTCAGTGATCTGTGCCTCGTCGGTGTTCCCAAAGGTGTTACCTAGAACCGAGAAAAGGTTTGGCGAAGGACGATCCTCATAGACCGATCGCAGCACCTGAAGATCAATAAAATCGCCTATGATGGCCTTCGTCTTGACGCCTTTATAGTCAAACGCGCTGCCGTGCACATTTTTAATGCACTCCACAAGGAGTGTATCTGAGATGTCGAGAGGATAGTAGGTAATCGATGACGTGCCCACCTCGATAAACTTCGTCAACAGAGTCCGATCCTTTTCACCATCCCCGCTCCCGAGGCTAATGAGATCAATGGAGCCGTCACCAGCCACGTGCTCCTTTACCGTGGCTGCAATTTTGCTTGCAACACGCTTTATGAGCCTCGTTGAGTTGCTTTTAAACCGATAGTGAGGGTTAGACGACATATTGAGCCAGTACTCCGCGCCATCCTCTGTTGCGTAGTAATAGAGGCTAGGAATGACCTCTTTGTTAAGCACAAAATGGCGAATTGAACCGCCCCGGGGATCTTGGAGGTCCTACTTTATGAGAGGATGGGCCGATGGGAAAGACGAACAATAGATATCCAGTGGAGGTGCGGGAGCGGGC
>JBOGYA010000069.1:0-11479 GCA_050696515.1 Solirubrobacteraceae bacterium | reverse complement strand
CCGTCGGGGGCTTTGTGACCGCGGGCGCCGGAGCGATCGCCACCAAGGCCGCCGCCACCCTCGCCGCGGCCGCGCTCGTCACCGCGGGCGCCGTGGAGACCGGGCACGCCACTCACGTCCGCCGCCGCGCAGCCGCGGCCGTCGCCTCCACCCACGCCGGCGGCGCGGCCCACGCCTACGAAGCGCCGCTGGTGGTGCGCTCCACGCCCCAGCCGCCCACCACGGCTGTGAACGTCGTCCGCACAGCGCTCCCGCTCCACGCCCACCGGGCTCACCGCCACGCCGTGCGCAAGGCCGCCTTCACCGCCGAGGCCGTTCGCCCGCACGTGCCGCCCGTCCCCGTCGTGCCCCCGGTCGAGCCGGCCGCCGACCCCAAGCCGCCGGTGGCGCAGCCCGTCGGGGTGCAGGTCACCACCGAGACCACCCAGCTGCCCGCCACCACGCCGCCCACCGCCGAAACGCCGCCCGCGACTCCTACCACCACGAGCACCACCGAACCCACGTCCACCCCGCCGGCGGCGGAACCCGAACCCGTCACCACCCCCGCGCCGCCCGCGCCGGCCGGGGAAGCCCCTGGCCCCGAAGCTGAAGCCGCCCCCGGCGCCGGTGAACCGCCGGCCACCACGGGGAGCCCCACGGAAGACCCCAACGGCGGCACCCTCGGGCAGTAGCCCAACGGCGGCACCCTGGGCAGCCCTACTGATGGGGCAGCCCTACTCGAGCGCGAACGTCCCCAAGGGCTCTTCGAGCGGGCCTTTGACGCCGACGTCGAGCGGGGATGTCACCTGCCGGTTGCCCGCCGCGGTGAGCATCGCGATCTGCACGCCCCGGCGCGCCCCACGGGGCCCGGCGAGTAGCAGAACGTTGCGCCCATACATCTCCCGGCCCCCCACGACTGTGGTGTAAAAGACGTTGTAGGTGGCGTACGTGGCGACCGCGTCGATCTGCGTGGAGCCCTCCCCGCGCAGCACGAACCCCGTTTGCCCCGGAGCGCGCGCCGCCGCGAGGTGGCGGATGTAGCCCGCGGCGTACAGCGCCAGCGCCGCCCCGAGCTCCCCGCGGTAGGGGGGCAGCTCGAGGGGCCCGACCGCGAAGGAGTCCTCGAGCCGGCCGCCCCGCACGCGCTGCACCCGCGCGTACCACCCCGGGGCGGGGCTCGTGCGGTAGAGCCCCCCGTAGCTGAAGCTGAACGGCACCGGCCCCCCGTGGGAGATCGTGGGGCTCGCCAGCGTCAGCGCCGCACCCGCTACGGCCGCCGCGAGCAGCGCGACCGCCCCCACCCACAGTGCGCGCAGCGCCAGCGAAGCGCGCCGCCAACGGGGCGCGAGCAGCTCGCCGAGGGTCGGGCCGTACTCGCTCTTGAGGGGTACCGCGGGCACGCTCTGAGCCTACCCTGGGCCGGTCGCCAGCCCAAGTCGCGGCAAGCCCAACGCGACCTCACTCCCCCACGGAGAAGAGCGCCTCGATGTCGTGGCGGGAGTAGGCCTGGAAGGCGACCATCGTTTGCGTGCGCGCGACCCCGGGCAGGACGGTGATCTCACCGGTGACGACGTCCGCGAGCTGCTCGTGATCGGGGACGCGCACGATCGCCACGAAGTCCCACTCGCCGGTCACCGAGTACGCCTCCGCGACCCCCTCGATGTCCGCGAGCGCGCCCCCCAGGGTGGAGAGCGCGTCGCGTTCGGCCTCGATCAGCACGATCGCGTGGGTCATGGTCATTGGATGCGTGCGCGGGTTTTGGTGGCGAGTGAGGGGGAGGTGGTTATCACGTTTACGCGGCATATACCACGTGCGGGAAGGATCATGGCAAGTGGCGGTATATGCCGCGTGAGGGAAAGGTCATGGCGAGTGGTATATGCCGCGTAAAGTAGGTCACGGCGAGTGGTGGTATATGCCGCGTACGGGAAGGATCATGGCGAGCGGTATATGCCGCGTAAGAGGTCATAGCGCGTGGGTCTCCCCCGGAGCGAGCACCACCACCTGCCCGGCGCCGGCGGCCTCGACGTCGACCTTGAACGCCTGCGCGTCGGTCACGATCGGGGGGAAGGTGTCGTAGTGGCAGGGGATCACCTGCCGCGCCCCCACCAGCCGCGCGGCCTCGACGGCGTCGAAGCGGTCCATCGTGTAGTGGCCCCCGATGCACATCAGCGCCACGTCGATCAGCTCGCGCCGGCCCACGAGCTGCAGGTCGGAGAACAGCGCGGTGTCGCCGAGGTGGTAGACGACCCTGCCGCCGAAGCCCACCACGAGCCCGGCGGGGACGTTGGCGGTGCCCTTGGGGGTCGTGGAGGTGTGCCAGGCGGGCACGAGCCGCACCCAGCCCCAGTCAAACGCGACGGTCCCACCGAGGTTGGGGTCGTGGACGTTGGCCAGCCCCCCAGCCCTGAGCTCGTTCGCGATCTCCACGACCGCCACCACCTCCGCGCCTGAGCGCGTGGCGATCGAGACGGTGTCGCCGAAGTGGTCGACGTGCCCGTGGGTCAGCAGGATCGCGGCGGGGCTCAGCTCCTCGGCGGCGAGCGCCGCCTTGGGGTTGCCAGTCAGGAAGGGATCGATGAGCACCGTGGTGTCGCCGTCCCGAAGCTCGAAGGCCGCGTGGCCCAGAAAGCGGATCTCCATACTCAGCCTCTCTGTCGATTCTTTTAATTTGGATGGGCGTAGTTGGTGCGGAGGCCCCGGTGGTGGGGTGCGCCACCATACGGGGTGCACGCTCCGCATCGTAGGCGCGTGGGGCACCTAGCGTGTCAACCGGCCTTCGCGCGGGTGCTGCTCAGACCGTAGCCCACCACGAGCCCGACGGCCGCGCCGGTGACGCCCGCCAGCCAGCTCGCCTCCAAGCGGGCGAAGGGCATCGCGAGCAGCACCGCGGCGCACGCCGCGGTGCCCAGCAGGTCGCCGTCGTAGTAGCGCCGCCCGCGGGCGGCCTGGAGGTCGGGCACGGCCCACGCCGCGAGCAGCCCCAGGGCGCCGGCGTTCGCGCCGCTGACCAAGGGCACCGGATAGGCCGCGAGCGCCGCGAGCGCGCCGGTGGCGCCGGCGCCGAAGAACGTGACAAGCACCGCGAACGGGCCGTGGCGGCGCTCCAGCAGCCAGCCGAAGACCGCCACCGCGAGGACCGCGGAGAAGGCGTACACCCCCGGGGAGAACCCGCTGAAGTAGCCAAACTGGAAGGTGAAGAGCTTCCACCAGTCGCCGTGCAGCGGCCCCGCCACCACCAGCCGGCCGAGGCCCACGTAGCCGCCGCTCGTCAACACCCACGCCACGCAGCTGCCCGCCACCAGCGCGGCGGTGGCGTACGGCAGCGACTCCCCCCGCACCCCCTCGATCTCACCCCGGCGCAGCCGGCCCAGCGAGGGCACCGGCAGCCGCGGCCGGTGCGAGACACGTTGGGGACGGCGCTCGCGGGGCAGCTTCGGCGCGCGCCGGCGCAGCCGGTTGCCGCAGTAGGGGCACTCGGTGATGTAGGAGCTGACCTCCGAGCCGCACCGCTTGCAGACCACGAACAGATCGGCTCCGGAAGACATCACCGACCCATTCTAGGAGCCTGCCCCGGCAGCGGGAGCGGACTCGCCGGGAGGGGCTCTCCTCCACCGAGGCCGTCGCGGCGGTAAAGTCCCGGCATGACCGAACTCGGCTACGACAACAAGCTCTACATCCTCGCGTTCGACCACCGCGGGTCCTTCCAGAAGAAGTTCTTCGGCATCGAGGGCGAGCCCGACTCCGAGCAGACGGCGATGATCGCCGACGCCAAGCACCTCGTGTTCGAGGGCATGGTGCAGGCGGTGGCCGCCGGCGCCGACCCCGCCGTGACGGGGGTGCTGGTGGACGAGCAGTTCGGCTCGACTGTTCCCGAGGAGGCCCACGCGCGCGGCCTGCGGCTCGCGATGCCCGCGGAGCGCTCCGGCCAGGAGATGTTCGACTTCCAGTACGGGGAGGAGTTCGGCGCGCACATCGAGCGCTTCGACCCGGACTTCACGAAGGTGCTCGTCCGCTACAACCCCGACGGGGACGCGGCGGGCAACAGCGAGCAGCGCGCCAAGCTCAAGCAGCTCTCCGACTGGCTGCACGCACGCGAGCGCAAGTTCCTGTTCGAGCTGCTCGTGCCCGCGACGCCCACCCAGCTGGAGGCGGTGGGCGGCGCGAGCGACCGCTACGACGCCGAGCTGCGCCCCGAGTTGATGCGCCGCACGATCGCCGAGTGCCAGGACGCGGGGATCGAGGTGGACGTGTGGAAGATCGAGGGCGTCGACGAGCGCGCCGACTGCGAGATGCTCGCCGCGCAGGCCCGCGCCGGGGGGCGCGAGGGCGTGGTGTGCGTGGTGCTCGGCCGCGGGGCGGACGACGCGAAGGTCGACCACTGGCTCGCGCAGGCCGCCCCCGTGGAGGGCTTCGTCGGCTTCGCGATCGGCCGCTCGATCTGGTGGGAGCCCCTCAAAGCGTACGTGGACGGGAAGGTCGAGCGGGGCGCCGCGGTGCAGAAGATCGCGGAGAACTACCTGCGCTTCATCGACGTGTACGAGCGCGCCGAGGACAGTGCCCAGGTGGGCAAGTCGTAGGTAGGCTGGTGGCGATGCAGGCCACACGGATGAAGCGCAGCGTCGCGGAGACCGAGCAGGCCTTCGCCGAAGAGATCTCGCTCGACCGCCACCGCCGCGACTCCCTGCGGCGCACCGCCGAGCAGCGCGCGCGCAAGCGTCACGTCGAGCGCAGCAACAAGCGCGGCACGGTCCGCTTCGCGGTGCTCGTGCTCACGCTGGTCATGACCGCGGCGATCGTCACCGTCGCGATGTTCCGCACGCTCTACCTGCTGCTGGGCTAGCCGAACCACGCCCGAGGGCGGCAGCTCAGCGGTTGCCCTCGCCCAAGTCGCGGACGGCGTCGTCCACCTCGGAGCGGACCTCCTCGGTGGGCTTGCCCTCCCCCTGCTGGCGCTGGATCTCGATGTAGATCTCGGTTCGAAAGACCGGCACGTCGGGGGGCGCCTGGATGCCGATGCGCACCTTCTCACCCACGACGGACAGCACCGACACCTCGACGTCGTCGCCGATCATGATGCTCTGGTTGGTCTTGCGCGTCAGGACCAGCATTGCGGTGCACCTTCCGTTTCGCCGACGGCAACCGTGCGGCTACCCCACAGACCTCGCCCTCGTGAGCAAGCATAGTCTGAAGACCCCGGGGAAGGCGACCTCGTGGCAGCCAGCCGGTCCTGCCCACATAACGCGCGTGCATCCGGATTACTGCCGTCCCCGTGCTCGAAACCCTCGCCGCGGCGATCAGAGGAGGCTATGCGCTAGTCTCCCGGGCCGTCGATGGCACGAAAGTCCCTGCGCCCGCAACTCAACCAGATCCGCGCCTGGGTGCGCCAGGGTCGCACCGACGCCTGGATCGCCCACCAGCTGGAGGTGACCGTGCAGGAGATCGTGCAGTTCAAGCGCCAGAACGAGCTGGTCAGCGACGAGGACGCCGCCGCGGGCCTCGCCGCGAAGGACTTCCCCGAGGAGATCGACCTCCGCGCCGAGGACGACGCGCTGATCGCCGCGGAGCTCGAGGCGGCGGCGCAGGAGGCCGAGCGCGAACGGGTAGAGGCCGAGGCGGCGGAGCGCGCCAGAGCGCAGGAGGCGGAGCGCGAACGGGCTGAGCGGGCCGAGCGCGGCGAAGCAGAGGAGGAGGCCGAGGACGGGGAGGAGACCCAGCGGCCCCGCCGGCGCAGCCGCCGCGGTGGACGCGGCCGGCGCTCCCCCGCACGCAGCAGCGCGCCGCTGGAAGGCACCTTCGAGCACGGCGAGGAGGGCTACGGCCTGTGGTTGGACCCCGCCATCCAGGACAACCCGGTCTACGCCGAGCACTGGGCCGGCCACCGCCCCGTCGAGGTCCTCATCGAGGAGGACCAGATCGTCATACGCCGCGTCGGCACGGACGATTAGGGGCGTAGCTTGATCTACCGCTCCGCCGCGACCCGCCGGCCCCCGGCGTAGTCGGCGGCCTCGCGCAGGTAGCGCCCGAAGGCGGCGTCCACGACGACGCCCGAGTCCCACGCCCACGGGTCCCCGGGGGCGGAGTCCATCGCCAGCTGCAAGCACCACGAGGTACCCCGCCCGTACAGCTGCGCGAGTTCCTCCGCGGAGAACCTCCCGCCCAAGCGCCTGCGCAGCTCCGCCACGAGCGCGTCCACGATCCGCTCCAACACCACCCGGCGCTCCGGCGCAGCCTCTTTGAGCCGGCGCTCGCCGTGCTGCCACTGGTAGATCGCGTTCTCGAAGCCCGGCACGGAGCGCGAGGCTAGCAGCGGATGGGGTGGATCAGTTGGGAGGCAGGCCGGCGATCACGTAGGTTTGCTCGCCGGGGCGCATCATCCCGAGGCGGCGCGCCTCCTGCACGAGCGTCCCGGGACCGTTCAGCGCCGCGCGTTCGGCCTCGAGCGCGGAGTGCTGGCGCTCGAGCGCCGTCACCTGGGCGCTGTCGGCACGGGCCTCTTTCCACGTGGAGAACAGCGAGAGCCCGGCGCTCAGGTACAGGTAGAGCAGCGCCCCCAGCACGCACACCATCGCCATGCGCCCCACGCGGTCCCAGCGCACGCGCGCCCCGGGGTGGCTTGCGGCGGAGGAGCGTGGGCCAGAGGAGGCGCGTCGGCGGACGGCGGCGGCGGGCATCACATCCGCATTCGCCCTCGCCGGGCAACCTCCTGCTCAGCTGCGAAAGACAGACCGCCCGGGGAACTCGGCGTCGGCGTCGAGTTGCTCCTCGATGCGCAGCAGCTGGTTGTACTTGGCGGTGCGGTCGGAGCGGGAGGGAGCGCCGGTCTTGATCTGCCCGCAGCCGGTGGCCACCGCGAGGTCGGCGATCGTCACGTCCTCGGTCTCCCCGGAGCGGTGGCTCATCACCGCGGTGTAGCCCGCCTCGCGCGCCACCGCGATCGCGGCGAGCGTCTCGGTGAGCGTGCCGATCTGGTTGACCTTGACCAGGATCGAGTTGGCGACTCCCCGCTCGATGCCGCGCCGCAGGCGCTCGGTGTTGGTGACGAACACGTCGTCCCCCACCAGCTGCAGGTGCGCGCCGACGCGCTCGGTGAGGGTCTGCCAGCCATCCCAGTCCTCCTCCGCCATGCCGTCCTCGATCGAGACGATCGGGTAGCGCCCCGCGAGGTCCGCCCAGTAGCCGGCGAGCTCCGCCGCGCTCAGTGTGCGGCCCTCGTGCTCGAGCACGTACGCGCCCTCGCGGTAGAGCTCGGAGGTGGCGGGGTCCATGGCGATCGCCACGTCCGCGCCGGGCTCGTACCCGGCGGCCTCGATGCCCGTGACCAGCATCTTCAGGGCCTCCTCGTTGGAGGCGAGGTTCGGCGCGAAGCCGCCCTCGTCGCCCCCGGCGGTGGAGAGGCCCCGCTCGTGCAGCGTGCGCTTCAGCGCGTGGAACACCTCCACGCCCATGCGCAGGCCCTCCGAGAAGCTCTCCGCGCCGCAGGGCACCACCATGAACTCCTGGAAGTCCACGCTGTTGTCCGCGTGCGCTCCCCCGTTGAGCACGTTCATCATCGGCACCGGCAACACCCGCGCGCCGGGCCCGCCGAGGTAGCGCCACAGCGCGAGGCCCTCCTCAGCCGCCTGCGCGTGGGCGGCCGCGAGCGAGACGCCGAGGATCGCGTTCGCGCCCAGCCGCGACTTGTTGGGGGTGCAGTCCCGCTCGCACCGCGCCCCGTCCAGGCCACCCTGGTCGGCGGCGTCCAGGCCGCGCACGGCGGCGGCGATCTCCCCGTTCACGCCGGCCACCGCGCGGCCCACGCCCTTGCCCCCCCAGTGCTCGCCCCCGTCGCGCAGCTCGGTGGCCTCGAACTCGCCCGTGGAGGCCCCCGAGGGGACCGCGGCGCGGCCGTGGGCGCCGGAGCGCAGCGCGAGGTCCACCTCGACCGTCGGGTTGCCCCGGCTGTCGAGGACCTGGCGGGCGTGGACTCTTTCGATTTGGCTCATCGCCGCGCGCAGCCGCTTCCGCCGCTCACCTCAGCCCGGCGCGGATGAGGCGCTACCCGCCGGCTCCACCGGCTGCGCCGGCCGCGCCGGCTGCACCTGCTCCGGCTGCACCTGCTGCGCCGGCTGCACCTGCTGCACCGCTCGCGGTGGTCTTCGGTTCCTTGTACTGCTTGCACCGCTGCATCACGTACCCCACGCGGCATTCGGTCCGAGCCTTCCACCTGTGTTCGAAGTCTTTGACGAACTTGGCGAGCGCGGTCTGCTGCTGCTGAGCGGTGAGCTGCTGTTTGACCGACGTCTTGACCTGCGCGAGAGTCTGCTGGGTGGGCGCGTGGGTGGCCTTCACTTCGAAGACGTAGTAGCCGAAGGGCGTCTTCACGGGCCCGCTCAACACTCCCTTCTGGGCCGCGAACACCGCTTCGCTGAGCGCCTTCTGCTCCTGGCCCTTGACCACACCCGGCGTTTCGCCGCCGTTGCTCTTGCTGGTGGGGTCGATCGATTTGCTCTTGGCGACGCTCGCGAAGCTCTTGCCCGACTGCACTTCGCTCTTGGCCTGCTTGGCGGCGGCTTCAGTCTTGGTGAGGATGATCCGCAGGTCGCGCCGTTCGGGCTGGCCGTAGAGGGTCTTGTGTTCGTTGTAGTACTTGGCGACCGCCGTTTCGCTCACCGCCTTCTTGGCTTCCTTGGTGACCTTTTCCTGGATTTTCGTGGTGAGCATGGAGAGCTTCACCCGCAGGAGCAGATCGGAGACGGTCTGACCGGTGGTCTTCAGGAATTCCTGAAACTTGGCTTCGGCGGGGAACTGCTGCTTCTTGAGCTGGTCGAAGCGCGCGAGGACTTCCTTGTCGGTGATCTTGATGCCCTGTTCTTCGGCTTGTCCGATGACCCAATCGGCAGAGATCAAAAAGCCCAGGGTCGTCTGTTGCAGCGCCTTGTACTGTTGTTCGCACTGCGTCTTGAGCTGCGCTTCGGTCCTCGGCTTCTGGCCCTTCGCGGGCTTCGGTTCGATCGCTTTGAGGTGCGCGACGCAGTTGGCGTAGGAAGGCGGGTCGGGCACGACCGGCTTGGGCACTTTCTGGCCCGGCACCGTGGCCGCACTCGCGGACGCCGCAACCCCCAGCCAATGACTGAACGTCGCTTTGGTGATCGCCTGGCCGTTGACCTGCACCACGGCGTCGCTGGAGAGGCCCCCGCCGCACGCGGTAAGGCCCCCAGCTACACAGAAAACGGCGCCTAGCGCCGCGATCCAACTAGTCGGCTTGGACATCAACGCGGCCACTGTAGCGGAAATTGGAAACTCTTGCTTAAGAAGTTCCTAAGTGCCGTCGGGCGCCTCGCGTGGGAGGGGGGTAGTGGTATCAAAAATCCAGAGTTGGTATGACAATAGCTATACAAAGTCCAAAAATATATACACCTACACCCCCGACCACCTCATCAGCCCGCGACCGCGCGCTCCGCGGGCAGCCCAACTACGCAGCCTCGCGCACCACCGCGAGCAGCACGTCCGCCGCCCGGACGACCGCGGGAAAGCGCTCGGGGCCCTCGCGGGGGACGCGCACCGAGACCTGCGAGCGGCCCGACTCGTACAGCGCCTCGGGCAGCTGCTCGCGCAGCGCCCGCGCGCGGGCGGAGTCGAGGTCGATCGGGGTGACCGCGAGGCGGTCGCCGCGAAAGCTCACCGCGCGAGCGCCGGCCTGGCCGAGCTTGATGCGGGCGCGCTGCAACGACAGGAGGTTCGCGAGCGGCTCCGGCACCGGGCCGAAGCGGTCCTCGAGCTCCTCGCGCAGGCGCTCCACGTCGGCTACCTCCAGCGCCCCCGCGACGCGCCGGTGGATCTCGATCTTGGCCTGCTCGTAGGGGACGTAGTCGGGGGGCACGTAGGCGTCCACGTTGACGTCCAGGCGCACCGGCTCCGGGAGTTCCTCCCCCTCCTCGGCCGGCCCCGCAGCATGGACGGCCTCGTCGAGCATCTGCATGTACAGCTCGAAGCCGAGCGCCGCCACGTGCCCGGACTGCTCGTCGCCCAGCAGGTTGCCCGCGCCGCGGATCTCCAAGTCGCGCATCGCGATCTTGAAGCCCGACCCCAACTCGGTGTAGTCCGAGAGCGCGGAGAGCCGCTGCGCGGCGTCGGGGGTGAGCGCCGCGGCGGAGTCGTAGAGCAGGTAGGCGTACGCACGCTCGCGGCTGCGCCCTACGCGCCCGCGGATCTGGTAGAGCTGGGCGAGGCCGAAGGCGTCGGCGTGCTCGACGATCAACGTGTTCGCCTGCGGGATGTCGATGCCGGACTCGATGATCGAGGTGCACACCAGCACCTCCGCGCCGCCGCGCAGGTAGTCCATCATCACGCTCTCGAGCTCCCCCTCGCCCATCTGGCCGTGGGCGACCGCGAAGCGCACGCCGGGGCACAGCGCGCGCAGGCGCTCCGCAGTCTCTTCGATCGACTCCACGCGGTTGTGCATGAAGAAGGCCTGCCCGCCGCGGGCGTGCTCGCGCAGGATTGCGCTCTTGACGAGCTCCTCCTCGTACTCCCCCACGTACGTGCGCACCGGGCGGCGCCCCTCGGGGGGAGTCTCGATCACGGAGATGTCGCGCAGCCCCGCCAGCGACATCTGCAGCGTGCGGGGGATCGGGGTGGCGGACATCGAGATCACGTCCACCTTCAGCTTCAGCTGGCGCAGGAGCTCCTTCTGCTTGACCCCGAAGCGCTGCTCCTCATCGACCACCAGCAGGCCGAGGTCCTTCGCGCGCACGTCGCGGGAGAGCACGCGGTGGGTGCCGATCAGAATGTCCACGCCCCCCTTCGCGAACCCCGCAATCGCGGCCTTCTGCTCGGCGGGGGTGCGGAAGCGCGAAACGTGCTCGATCGTGACGGGGTAGTCGGCGAGGCGCTCGGAGAAGGTGCCGTAGTGCTGCTGGGCGAGGATCGTGGTGGGCGCGAGCATCAACACCTGCTTGCTCTGGGTCGCCGCCTTGAACGCGGCACGCAGCGCGACCTCGGTCTTGCCGTAGCCGACGTCCCCGCAGATCAGGCGGTCCATCGGACGCGCGGACTCCATGTCGGCCTTGACCGCCTCGATTGCCTCGCGCTGGTCGGGGGTCTCGGTGTAGGGGAAGCGCTCCTCCAGGTCCCGCTCCCATTCGGAGTCGGGCTCGAAGGCGTGCCCCGAGCGCCGCCGGCGCTCGGCGTAGAGGCTCAACAGCTCCCCGGCGAGCTCCTGCGCGGCGCGGCGCGCGCGGGCCTTCATCGCGTCCCAGCGCGAGCCGCCGAGCTTCGACAGGGGAGGCCCGCCCTCCCCGCCGGCCCCGACGTAGCGGGAGATCTTCGCGAGCTGTTCGGTGGGCACGTACACGCGGTCGTCGCCCTGGTACTCGAGGTAGAGGTAGTCGCGCGTAACGCCGGCCACGGTGCGCGTTTCGAAGCCCGCGAAGCGCGCCACCCCGTGGTCCTCGTGGACGACGATGTCGCCGGTGCGCAGCTCGGTGAAGGAGCGCAGCGCCCCGCGGCCGCGCCCCTCGAC
>JBOGYA010000068.1:0-11652 GCA_050696515.1 Solirubrobacteraceae bacterium | reverse complement strand
GTGGGTCTGCGCCCCTCCGGGCGAGGGGGCTGGAGGGTTCACGACGCTCTTTCGGCTGGCCTCTGCGCTCGAGCGTGGAGGGCACCGGTGCACCCTCTACCTCCACGATCGCCACGGCTGGTCGCTCGATCGCCACCGCGAGAGAATCCGGGCTTGGTGGCCCTCGCTGCAGGCCGAGATCCGCGACGCCGCCGCGGGCATCGAGGACGCCCACGCGATCTTCGCGACCTCCTGGGAAACCGCCTACCCCGTTCTGACCTCCCCCGCGCGGGGAGCGCGCCTCTACCTGGTGCAGGACCACGAGCCCTCCTTCTACGCCGCTGGCAGCGAGTCGCTGCTCGCGCAGGCCACCTACCGCTTCGGGTTCCACGGCGTGACCGCCGGGCCCTGGCTCGCGCAGATGTTGGCGCGCGACTATGGCATGGCCGCTGACCACTTCGACTTCGGCTGCGAGCACGATCGCTACCGCCTGGATCCGGCCGCAGAGCGCACCGGGGTGTGCCTGTACGCGCGCCCCTCCACTCCCCGCCGGGCGTTCGAGCTTGCCGTGGCCGCCCTCGACCTGTTCGCCGAGCGCCACCCGGAGGTGGACATCCACCTCTACGGCGAGTCCGTGCGCGGCCTGCCGTTCGCCGCCGTCGACCACGGCCTGCTCACCCCCGAGGAGCTGAACGGTCTCTACAACCGCTGCATAGCGGGCGTGGTGCTCTCCGCTACCAACGTCTCGCTGGTGCCCCACGAGATGCTCGCCGCGGGCTGCATCCCCGTCGTCAACGACGCCGAGCACAACCGCGTCGTGCTCGACAACCCCGAGGTGGCCTACGCCCCCGCGACGCCGTTCGATCTCGCCAACGCGCTCGCCTGCCTCGTCGATCGTCCCGCGGCCGAGCGCCGCGCCGCGGCCGAGGCCGCCTCCGCGAGCGTGCAGGGAGCCTCCTGGGAGGACGCCGGCGCGCGCGTGGAGCGTGTGATCCGCGAGGTTGTGGAGGAGGCTGGCCGGGACCTGCCGGCGGGTGGGGCCGCGGCCGGGACGGCGTCGGCAGGCCCGGCGTCGAGTAGCCCGGTGTTGGCAGGCACGGCTTCGGCAAGCCCGACGTTGGGGAGCTCGGCTCCGGCAGTTCTGGCTTCGGCAGCCTTGCCCGGCGCGAGCGTGGCGCACTCCGGCGCGTTGCTTGGATGATCCACGAGCCTCTCCACCTGACATGACCCAGCGACTGCTGCTCATCTCCCCCGTTCGCAACGAGGCGGCTCACATCGAGCGCATCGCCGAGGCCGTCGCGCGACAGACCCGTCCGCCGGACTTGTGGGTGGTCGTCGACGACGGCTCCACCGACGAGACGCCCGAGATCCTCGCGCGGCTGGCCGAGCGGATCGATTTCCTGCAGGTGCTCGACGGGGCCAAGCACACCCGCAAGGGACCCGTGCCCGATCGTCTCGCGCTGGCCGCCGAGGTGAGGGCCTTCAACCTGGGGTTGCACAGCGTGCAGTGGCGGTCCTTCACCCACATCGCCAAGCTCGACGGCGACACCGAGCTGCCGGAGCGCTACTTCGAGCGCCTGCTGGGGGAGTTCGAGCGCGATCCTGCGCTCGGCCTCGCGGGCGGGCTGTACGCCGACCCCGACCCAAGCGGAGCGGGCGAGGGCTGGAAGACGATGCGGATGCCGACCGAGCACCACGTGCCGGGCACCCTGAAGTGCTACTCGCTGGAGTGCTTCACCGACGTGGGCGGGATGCAGGAACGGCTCGCGTGGGACACGATCGACGAGACCTACGCACGGATGCGAGGTTACCGCACGCGCGCTTTCGGGGACCTGATTGCGCTGCACCACCGTCCCTTCGCGAGCGCCGACGGCACCCTGAGGGGCCGCGCCCGGCACGGGGAGTGCGCGTACATCGTCCACTTCACGCTCCCGTGGGTCGCCCTGCGGGCGTTCAAGGTGGCGCGCACGCGACCGCGGGGGCTCTCCGGCGTGGCGTTCCTCTACGGCTATCTGAGGTCGGCCGTCCGCCGCACCCCAAGGGTCGAGGACCCTGAGTTTCGCCTGTTCGTCAGGCGCGAGCTCCGGACACGAATGTTGGGCGCCTTCGTCCGGCAACGCCCCGGCCCAGCGCAGGCCCGCCCCCGTCCGGCGTAGCCGCTATGGTCCGCCTCGGCGGCGGCTCAGGGGGAGGGCTCCGGGACGGACTTCAGCGTGTCGTCCCAGAAGTTGCCCGACCAGGTGGTGACGGCGTTGTTGAAGTATGCGCCGATGCCGTAGTAGCCGCTTTCGGGGTAGTACTTGCGGCTGAAGCGGTTCCCGGTCACCGTGACCGGACCCTTGACGGAGCCGCAGCCGCCGGTGGTGCAGCTCGCGCCGCCATAGAGGGTGTAGCCCCCGCCGGCCAGCAGGTCGTCGGTGATCGTCAGGGTGGTCTGATCCCCGAAGTCGTTGCTGGCGAACACCGTTGCGGTCTGCCCCTGGGGATTGAGCATGGTGTCGTGGTTGACGATCAGCGGTCCTTCGCCGCCGCCGTAGTAGATGTCCTCGTAGTGTTCACCGGAGATCACCGCGGTGACATCGAAGAAGGAGCTCGTCACCGTTCCGGGGCCGTTGAGGCACTCGCCGCAGTTGTAGAGGTACGAGCGTTCGATCTTCGTGGAGGAGCTTTTGTTGAAGACGCAGTACTGGGAGCCTTTGCCTTCACCGCGGCAGGTGACGTGGTTGAGCACCGTGCCGGTGACGCCGGGAGCGATGTAGATGCCGCGGCTGCCGCTGCCGGCGCTGGCGATGACTTCGTCGTCTTCGACGGTTGTGTTGCTCGCCTCGACCAGGATTTCGCCGGTCACGGCGAGATCTTTGACCGTGGTCCCCGCCGCGGTCACCGAGATTTCGCCCGAGCGCTGGGTCAGCGGGGTGCCCGCGGGCACCCCGGTGTTGGTGGCGTCCGGGTAGCCGCAGGAGCTGGGCTTTTCGATGCAGTTGGTCTGCGTCGGCGACGGTTCTTCGGTTGGGGGTGGTTCTTCGGTGGGCGGTTCTTCCTTGGCGGCTTCTTTGGTGACGGCTGCTGTCGGGGCGCTCGTGGCCGAGCTCGACCCGGCGCTGTTGTGCGCGGTGACGACGGCAGCGAGTGTGTGCGTGACGTCGGCGGCGACCGGTTTGTACGTAGAGCCGGTAGCGCCTGCGATGTTGGCTCCTTCGCTCTGCCACTGGTAGGTGTAAGTGATCGGTGTGGTGCCGCTCCAGGTCCCGTTGTGTGCCGTGAGCGTCTGTCCGACCTGGGCGGTGCCGCTGATGGTCGGGGCGACGGTGTCGCTCGGCGCGGTCGGCGGTGGCGGTGGGGGCGGTTCGGGTGTGACGATGACGTTGTGCTCGACGGTGGCGGTTTTACCGAGCACGTCGGTGACCAGCAGGCGCACGTACTCGGTGCCCGCGGTAGAGAACGTCAGCGAGATTGTCTGTCCGCTGCCGAGCGGGAACAGTGGCGGGATCGGCCGGGCGGGGCCGCCGTCGTTGGACCATTCGTAGGTGCAGGGGCCGTCGGGGCAGGTGGAGCCGGTGGCGTTGAACGTGGCAGATTGCCCGACTTCCGGCGAAGCGGGGCTGTGGGTGAAGCTCGCCGTGGGACCCGGCGGCGGGGGAGATGGTTCGGATGAGACCACGACGTTCTGCTCGACGGTAGCGGTACGACCGAGTGCGTCGGTGAGGAGCAGGCGCACGTACTTCGTGGCGGCTTCATGGAATGTAAAGGCCAGGGTTTGTCCGGTGCCGAGCGGCCACTGTGCCGGTATCGGCCTGGTGGGGCCGCCGTCGTCGGACCATTCGTAGGTGCAGGGGCCGTCTGGGCAGGTGGAGCCGGTGGCGTTGAGCTCGACGGGCTGCCCAACCTGTGGGGAGGTGGGGCTGTACGTGAAGCTCGCCGTGGGAGCCGGCGGCGGAGGAGGAGGTGGCGGCGGGGGAGGCGGTTCGGATGAGACCACGACGTTCTGCTCGACGGTGGCTGTCCTGCCGAGCGTGTCGGTGATGAGCAGGCGCACGTACTTCGTGGCGGCTTCGTGGAACGTGAAGGTTATGGCTTGTCCGCTGCCGAGCGGCCACTGTGCCGGTATCGGCCTGGTGGGGCCGCCGTCGTCGGACCATTCGTAGGTGCAGGGGCCGTCTGGGCAGGTGGAGCCGGTGGCGTTGAGCTCGACGGGCTGCCCGACCTGTGGGGAGGTGGGGCTGTACGTGAAGCTCGCCGTGGGAGCCGGCGGCGAGAGCAGCGGGTCCGCAAGCGCGATCGAGGCGTAGAACGGCACGGGCGAGCGCCTGTGGGGCGCAAGCGGCGTCTCGGGCCGGCTGGAGCGGCGATACGCAGCGCATTTCGCGGACCGGCGGTGCTGCGCTGCTCGCCGCTTGCTCGCGAGGGCATCGCGCCCGCGCTTCGGTTTGGCGGCCACACAGCGAGTGTGCTTGGTGGACCGGCGGTGGGGCTTCCTCGCACGGGTCGTGTCGTGTGCCCTGTGCGCGCTCGCGGCAAGCCCCTGCGCGCAGAGCACCGCGGCGGCACTCAGGACGACAAGAAGCATCGTGGCTCTTAGCGAAGCTAGCATCCGTGCCGCCATGCAAATGGGTGGCGGGCTGGCACTGGGCGCGGACTCTAGCGCATGTGGACCCTGTGTGGGGAGGTAACCGACGAACCGAGGTAGAAGTGCCGGTTTTACTCGCTCTCTGGGCTCTGTCTACTCCACTCAACTTCGGAGCGCCAGCCAAACTCGCGTGCGAGCGTCGGCCTGCTCCAAGCGTTTTGTATGCGTGCTCGGCAGGGGAGTAATCGTAATCCCTCCTACGACCAGGTCAACGGGACCCTGGCTGGACGCCACGCGTGCGGCGTCGCTGCAGCGGATCGCCAACCGCCCGATCGTCTGCCACGTGCTCGATGCGCTCAGGGCGGCGGGGGCGGAGGAGGTCGCGGTGCTCACGCCGGCGGACCTCATCGAGGAGATCGCGACGTGCATCGAGGGCGATAGCCGGCTGGGTGCGGGGGTGAGCTACCTGGCGTACGAGACGCGGGCGCCCGCCGCGGATGCCCTCCACGCGCTCGCGCGGTTTGCGGATGGCGCTCCCACGATCGTGCACCGCGCCGATGGGCTGCTGGGCCAGCCGCTCGGCCCGTTCCTCGAACTGCTCGAGGAGGACTCCGAGATCGTGCTGTTGGTCGCCCAGGGCGCTCGTAACACCGAACGTCTGGGGCCGGCCGCGCAGCGGATGCTGCGCGTGGCGGAGTTCGACCCGGCCAACGCGGGGCTCGGGATGGCGGGCGTGTGCGTGCTCGGAGCGGGTGCGCTCAGCGATCTGCTGTGTGCCGAGGGGTGCCCGGAGGGGCTCGAGCTGGGGGCCGTGGTGGAGTGGCTGATTGCACGCGGTACGCGATCGCAAGTGCGCGTGGTGCGCGAGTGGCATGCCTTCGCCGGTGAGGCGCTCGACCTGCTCGACATGAACCGCGCGGCGCTCGACGGACTCGAGCAGCAGGTGTCCTCCGCGCTGCAGTGGGACGGCAATCGGTTCGAAGGACGGGTCTACATCGACGCGACGGCGTCGGTGACCTCGAGCGTGATCTGCGGGCCGGTGATCGTGGGGGCCGGTGCACACGTGGCGGACTCCTACATCGGTCCGCACACCTCGATCGGCGAGCGAGTGCACGTGGAGGGAGCCGAGATCGAGCGTTCGATCGTCTTCGCGGGCGCCAGCATCATCCACGTGGGGGGGCGTCTGGTGGGGAGCGTGGTGGGTCGCGAGGCGCGGGTCTTCCGGGACTTCTCGATGCCGCGAGCGATGCGCCTGCGGGTGGGGGATGGCGACGAGGTCGCGCTCTGCTGAGGAGGACCTGCTGAGGACGAGCCCCTGGACGACGATGGACGAGGCGAGCCCCTGGGCGACGAGCTCCCCCTCCACTGAGAGAGAGCTCGTCGCTGTGTCCTACTCTTCCACTGATTTCAGGGTTTCGTCCCAGACGTTGCCCGACCAGGTGGTCATGGCGTTGTTGAAGTACGCCGCGATGCCGTAGTAGCCGCCGTTGGGGTAGTACTTGCGGCTGAAGCGGTTCCCGGTCACCGTGACCGGACCCGTGACGGAGCCGCAGCCGCCGGTGGTGCAGCTCGTGCCGCCATAGAGGGTGTAGCCCCCGCCGGCGAGCAGGTTGTTGGTGATCGTCAGCGTGGTCTGGTTTCCGAAGTCGGTGCTGGCGAACACCGTCGCGGTTTGGCCCTGGGGGTTGAGCATCGTGTCGTGGTTGACGATCAGCGGCCCTTCGCCGCCGCCGTAGTAGATGTCCTCGTAGTGTTCGCCGGAGATCACGGCGGTGGTGTCGAAGAAGGAGTCCGTCACCGTTCCGGGGCCGTTGAGGCACTCGCCGCAGTTGTAGAGGTACGAGTGTTCGATCTTCGTGGAGGAGTTTTTGTTGAAGACGCAATACTGAGTTCCTTTGCCTGCGCCGTGGCAGGTGACGTGGTCGAGCACGGTACCGGTGATGTTGGGAGCGATGTAGATGCCGCGGTTGCCGCTGCCGGCGCTGGCGATGACTTCGTCATCTTCGACTGTCGTGTTGTTCGCCTCGATGTTGATCGCGCCGGTGACGGCGAGGCCCTTGACCGTGGTTCCCGCTTTGGTGACGGACATTTCGCCCGCCTGCGAGGTGAGTGGGGTGCCCGCGGGCACCCCGGTGTTGGTGGCGTCCGGGTAGCCGCAGGAGCTGGGGACGGCGATGCAGTTGGTGCCCCCCGATTGGTGTTCTTCGACTGGAGGTTCCGTTTTTGGCTGTTCTTCAACCGGCGGTTCGGTTTTCGGCTGTTCTTCGACAGGTGGTTCCTTTTCGGGCGCGGGTTCGCTTTTCGGTTCAGCGGCGACCACGATGTTGTGCTCGACTGTCGCGGTGCGCCCCAGCGCGTCGGTGACGACCAGGCGCGCATACTTGGTGGTGGCTTCGTGGAAGGTGAACGAGATGCTCGACCCGCTGCCGAGCGGCCAGAGCGCCGGTATCGGCCGGGTGGGGCCGCCGTCGTCGGACCATTCGTAGGTGCAGGGGCCGTCGGCGCAAGTGGAGCCGGTGTCCTTGAATGTGACCGCTGCACCGACCACAGGCGCGGCTGGGCTATAGGTGAAGCTCGCAGCGGGCGCAGCGGGCGGGGTGGGAGGAGTGGGTTCGGCAGGTGGGGGAGTGGGTTCCACGGGTGGAGGGGTGGGTTCGACCGGCGGGGGAGCGATTTCGACGGGTTCGGGCGGGTCGACGGGCAGGGATTCCCTCGTTCCGGTGAGGTAGGCGGAGATCGGGCAGGTCGAGTAAACAGCGCCGGTGCTCCAAGAGGCGGGTAGAGCGCCGAGGCCGGTCTGGGCACTGGTCTCGGCTTTGCAGGGCCCGTTCGCCCGGTCGCGATAGCGCAGCGTTCCGCCGGTCCCGAGCACGGCGAGCCAGTAGGTCGAGCCGGAGGCCAGCTGCACGGGGGCGACAGATGCGGTATTCCACGCGCGGGCCGTGGGGAAGGCGGCTGCGCCCGAGGTGAGCAGCGCGCCGGGATGGCCACCGGCGTTTGCGTAGAGGCCGACGATCAGGGTGCGGGCGGAGCTGTGCGAGTCGACGTAGACGTGCACGGCGCCGGTGAGCCCCGAGGTGAGGGCCTGGAAGGGGAGCGCTTCGGCTTCGCCCGCGCTCAGGCTGTCGCGCTGGGGCTCCACGGCTTCGTCGCCCAGCAGCAGCGCCGACGGCGCCGCGGTGGGTGTGTGGGTGGCGGACGCCGGACGGACGGCGGCGGTCTTGCCGCTGGAGTGACGACTCGAGTGGCCGGCGTGGCGGCGGGTCGCGTGATGGTGGATTGCACGCTTTGTGTCATGGCGCGAGGAGCGTGCGCCGAAAGCCGACGAGGTGGCGAAGAGAAGCAGAAGTGCGATAGCGGGGACGAGCCTGCGAAACAGGGAATTGAACATCTATACCCTCCTGGCGGGGGACGTAAAGGGGCGCCGGTCCGGTGTGCCTCGACGCGCTGTGAAGACTCCTTAACCGGTGCGACGGTCCTCTAAACGTTCAAGCCACGTGGGACCCAAAGATCCGTAAATTGGGATGACCTCCCTGTATGACCAAGCGGACGACTGCTGTCGGGCCGCCGGGACGACTCCGTCTCAGCGGCCGCATTTACCTCGTGGCGCCTGTGGGTGTGCGCTGAGCGGGCGACTGGGCAGGGACTCCGGTCGGGCGCCGTAGGGCTCGCCCCGGAGCGCCCGTAGGTCTGCACCCACCGGGCGATTCGTCTATTTTCCGCCTGTGACTCCCTCGAGCGGTGCCCTACGTGTTGTGATCGCGGACGACCACCGCCTCTTTCGCGACGGCCTACGCGGCACGCTCCAGGACGCCGGCATGGCGGTCGTTGGAGAGGCGTCAGACGGCGCGGAGGCGGTCGCTCTCGTACGGGAGCTCGCCCCCGACGTGGTGGTGCTCGACCTCAAAATGCCGGGGGTCTCGGGCCTGGAGGCGCTGCGCCAGATCGGGCTAAGCTGCCCGGACGTCCAGGCGGTGGTGCTGACCGTCTCCGACGAGGACGCCGACGTGCTGGAGGCGCTCGCGGCGGGAGCGTGCGGCTACCTGCTCAAGGACACACGCGCAGACCGGCTGGCCGGCGGCATCAGGGAGGCGGCGGAGGGGTACATGGTGCTCTCCAGCGAGGTGGCGCAGACGCTGATGACGCGTGTGCGCGCGGACGCCGACGCCAACGCGGTGCGCGCCGAGGCCGAGGCCGGCGAGGCGGCGGTGGACGAGCGGCCCGCCCTCACCCCGCGCGAGGAGGAGGTCCTGCGCCTGATCGCGCAAGGCGCCGACAACGTCGCGATCGGCCTCGAGCTCTCGATCAGCCCCCACACGGTCAAGCAGTACGTGACCAACATCTTCGAGAAGCTCGGGGTGCGCAGCCGCGTGCAGGCCGCCGTGTACGCGGTGCGCTCGGGCTTGGTCTGACCGGTACGGGCTCTCCGCGCGGACTCGCCGTCGTCTACGCGATGGCGCGCAGGGCCTCGTCGCGACCGTCGGCGCCGAGCTTGGCGGCGCTGGCGGAGATGTGGCGGCGCACGGTGACGGGGGAGAGCGAGAGGCGCTCGCCGATCTCCACGGTGGAGAGGCCGGAGCGGAGCATTCGCAGGATCTCGGACTCCCTCGTGGTGAGCTCGACGTCGCCCACGCGCACCGGGGCGGGCACGGGGGCGGGGAGCTCGCGCATCTCGTGGAGCATCCGCCCGACGAACGTCCGCGGGAGCGCGGCCTCGCCCTTCAGCACTCCGTGCAGCGCCGCGGGGAGGCGGTCGGGGGACATGTCCTTGGGCAGGTAGCCCCGCGCGCCGGCGCGCAGCGCAGAGAGCAGGTCCTCGGCGCTGGTCGAGACCGTTAGCATCACCACGGCGGTGGCCGGCGCGAGCTTGGCCAGCCTGGCGGCGGCCTCGATCCCGCCGCCGGGCATCCGGACGTCCAGCAGGCAGATGTCGGGCCGCTCGCGCAGCACCGCCTCCACCGCGCCGTCGCTGTCGGCGGCCTCGGCGAGCACCCGAAAGCCGTTGCGCATCAGCGCCATCCGCACGCCCATGCGGATTGGGGGGTGGTCGTCGGCGATCACGACGGTGGGAGCGGCGCTCATGGCAGGACGGCCTCCACCGCGGTGCCCCCGCCGCTTGCGCGACCCACGTGCACGGCGCCGCCAAGGGCGCGCGCGCTCTGGCGCATACTGGCCAGCCCGAAGCCCCCGCCGGCGGGGGCTTCGTCGAACCCGCGGCCGTCGTCGCGCACCGTCAGCCGCCACTGGCCGGCGTGCTCTAGGACCACTTCGACGGTGTCCGCTCGAGCGTGCTTGACGGCGTTGGTGACGGCCTCGCGGGCGATGTGCACGAGCGCGTCGCGGGTCGGCGCGTCGAGCTGTGCCGAGGAGGGCACCTGGGCGGCGTGAAACGCCAACGGGGTGTGACGGGCGGCGGCTCGTACGCTCGCCTCGAGCGCTTGGGCGATCGGCCGGGTGTCGTGCTCGGCGAGCCCGCTGACCATGTGACGGGCACCCGCGAGCGCCCGTTCGCTGGCGCTCACGATCGTGCTCGCCTGCGCAGCGCGCGCGGGATCGTCGACGAGCGTGCGCGCGTTGGCGAGGGCGAAGGAGAGGTCCTGCATGATCAGGTCGTGGACGTCCGCCGCCATCCGGCGGCGCTAGCGCGCGAGCGCGAGCACGGCCGCCCGGCGTTCTTCGAGCGACCACTCGACGCAGGCGCACACGAGCAGCGCGCCGGTCGCCAGGTAGGAGGCCGAGACGATCGCCATCCCGCAAGCGCCGAGCAGCTCAACCAGCCGCCGCCGGCGCCAGAAGCGGTGCAAGCACAGGACGGCGGCGAGCGCGGACAGCAGCCTGATCGCAGCCTCGATGGCCACCTGGCCGCCAGCGGCGTGCGGCTCCAGGCGCGCCCACGGGTCGAGCGCGCCCGCGAGCACCGCGAGCAGCATCGCCAGTGCGGCCGCTCCGAGGCCGGGCCTGAGGATCGCGGCGCGGAGCGAGCTGCGCGAGATCGCGCGCGGACCGTGCGAGACCGCGGCGCGGAACCGGTCGTGCGGAGGGGAGGAGAAGTTGTGGACCCGCACTGTGCATACGGGCGCCGTGCGTCGGTCGCCGAACGTCGCGGGCTCGATCGTTGCCGATGTGGCGCGGATACGATCCCGATTCCTGCTTGCGATGATCATCCTTGGTCCTCGCTGTCCTCACCGGCCCCATCTTGGGGCCGTCGTGAATAGTTCAGAGTGATTCCGTCATTCTGACCCACTCGCGCACATCTACGTTGCGCGTACGATCACGGAACGCGTTCTGAACCTGGCTATCCCTGCCCTACCACTATTCGTCCTCTGTCGCTACGAGCGCAAGTGTAGACGATTTCCGTGCATTTTGCGAGCAAATCACCGAGCGAGATTCATTTCTGCGGGATATCCACATAAGCCTACGGAGCTGGGGGGAGCGCGACTCCAGCTGACCGGCGTGTTTCTATCTACGGGCGGTGGGGCCGCCCAGCCTCAGCCGTCGGGGAAGGGCGCGATCGCCACCCCGTGGTCGCGCTCGCGCATCCCGAGCTCGTAGGCGGCCCCGTACGCGGTGCGCAGCGTCCGCGCGGGGGCTCCCGGACGGCGCACAGTGAGGGTGAGGGCGGCGATCGAGCAGTTGCTCACGTCGTGGCCCCCACCGTCAGGGTCGGCGTAACGCCAGCCGGCGATCGCTTCGGGGGGCGCCTGCGCGTGCGCCTCGACGACGAGTCCCCCGGCCCCTCGTAGCGTGAGGACGCAGTGCTCGGGGGTCTCGGCCACGAACAGCCCGGCCACCGCTTTCGGCAGCGGTGCTCCGCCCAGCCGGTGGCGCTCCCCGTCGAGGGAGAGAGCGCCGTTGGCCACCCACGGTGTGGTGCGCCCCGCCACGCGCACCCGCCCGATCGCCACGTCGAGCCACGCCTCGGGGTCCTCCTCGAAGCCGATGCCGTGCAGCCAGATCCAGCGCTCGGCGTGCTCGGCGCCCCAGTTGTGGCCGACCATCCCGCGCCACCCACCGAGCTCGATCGTGCGGGCGGGCGCGGAAGGCGGGGAATCCGGCGAGGGCGAGGTCGAGGGGCGTGCGGGGTCGGTTGAGGGCGGGGGTGGGCT
>JBOGYA010000067.1:0-11798 GCA_050696515.1 Solirubrobacteraceae bacterium | reverse complement strand
GTACACGGCGAGGTCCCCCACATGATCGACGGGGAATGACGCAGCATGGACGACCTCTACCGCGACTACATCCTCGACCACTACAAGCGCCCCCGCAACTTCGGGGAGCTGGAGCCCCACGACCTCCAGGCCAGCGAGCACAACCCCCTCTGCGGCGACGAGCTCAGCGTGCAGATCCGCGTCAAGGACGGCCGCATCGAGGACCTGCGCTTCGACGGCCACGGCTGCGCGATCTCACAGGCCGCCGCCTCGATCGCCTCCGAGGAGCTGAAGGGCATGGAGGTCGAGGAGGTCGGCCGGCTCGGCGCCGACTGGATGCTCGACCTGCTCGGCATCCCCGTCTCAGCCACGCGGCGCAAGTGCGCGCTGCTCAACCTCAAGGTCGTGCGCGGGGCCGTCAGCGGCGAGCACGACTGGCCGGTGTGAGGCAGGCTGGCGCCGACACCCATGATAGGCTTTCATGACCATGACAAAGCGCCTTGTGATATCGAGAGGCGGCCAGGTCTCGGTGCCGGCCGCCGTTCGCAAGCGCTGGGGCACGCGCACGGTGCTGGCCGAGGATCGTGGGGACGAGCTCGTTCTGCGCCCCGCGCCTGAGGACCCGATCGCCGCCGTGCGCGGCATCTTCGCCGCCGAGCTGGGGCGTGGACCGAGCATCGACCAGCTGCGCGCGGAGGCGCGCGCCGAGGAAGCGGAGATCGAGCGGCGGCGCGTGCAGGGCCGGTGATCCTGCTCGATGCCTACGCGCTGACTGCGCTGCTCGCGGGAGAGCCCGCGGCGGAGGAGGTCGGAGGGCTCGTCGCCGCCGGCGACGTGGCCGTGGCGACTCCCAACCTTGCCGAGGCGGCCGACCGCCTGGGACGGGTGCACGGCATTGATGTGCAGCGCACACGCGAGGCCGTCGAATCGCTGGAGCAGTCAGCCGACCTGCAGGTGCGTGCAGCCGAACGCGTGCACGCGTGGCGCGCCGCCGAGTTGCGCGTCACGTACTACCACCGCACCCGCCGTCCGCTCTCGCTCGGCGACTGCCTGCTGCTGGCGATGACCGGCGAGCACGATCGTCTGGCAACCTCCGATCCCCACGTCCTGATGACCGCCGCTGAGGAGCGCGTTGGGTGGATCGCGCTCGCTGACTCCCGGGGCCGCCGCCACCCTCCCGGCGACGGCGCCTTCTCGACCGACCATCAGACGCGATAGAATCCCTACTTCAGAGCACGGGATTCAAGCGAAGGAGCACGATGGCCGCCACCGACACAGTCAGGATCGCCAAGCCCTCCCCGATCGTCGAGGACGAGCAGGGGCAGCTGCGCGCGCGTCAGGGGATCTCCCGGGAGGTCGTGACCGAGCTCTCGAAGATCAAGGGCGAGCCCGGCTGGATGGCCGAGAAACGGCTGAAGGCGCTGGAGATCTTCGAACGCAAGCCGCTGCCGGCGTGGAGCATCGACCTGTCGGGGCTGAACCTGGACGACCTCGTGCTCTACTCGCCCCCCACCGCCGGGCGCTACAACTCGTGGGACGAGGTCCCGCAGGAGATGAAGCAGACCTACGAGGACCTTGGCATCCCCCAGGCCGAGCGCGAGCACCTCGCCGGCGTCGTCGGCGTGTGGCGCCAGGAGCCCGTGTACGAGGGGCTCAAGGAGGAGTACTCCAAGCAGGGCATCCTCTTCTGCTCGATGGACACCGCGATCACCGAGTACCCCGAGCTGGTGCAGCGGTACTTCATGAACAAGTGCGTCCCCGCACAGGACAACAAGTTCTCGGCGCTGCACGGTGCGGTGTGGTCGGGCGGGGCGTTCGTGTACGTCCCCAAGGGGGTCAAGTGCGACCTGCCGCTGCAGGCCTACTTCCGCATGGAGGGCGCCGGCGAGGGCACCTTCGAGCACACGCTGATCGTCGCCGACGAGGGCTCGGAGGTCAACTACATCGAGGGCTGCACCGCGCAGACGTACTCGGTCAACTCGATGCACTCCGCGGTCGTCGAGATCTTCGTGCATGAGGGCGCCAAGGCCCGCTACACCACCGTGCAGAACTGGTCCAAGGACGTCTACAACCTCAACACCAAGCGCGCCGTCGTGGACGCCGGCGGGACCGTCGAGTGGGTCGGCGGCTCGATGGGCGCCAAGTACGTGATGCTCTACCCCGGCTCCTACCTGATGGGCGAGGGCGCCCGCGCGGACCACCTCAACGTCGGCGTCGCCGCCGGCGGCGTGCACAAGGACACCGGCGCGAAGGTCGTGCACCTCGCGCCCAACACCACCTCCAACATCCTCGCCAAGTCGATCTCCAAGGACGGCGGCATCATGGGCTACCGCGGGCTCGTACGCATGGGCCCCCACTCCGCCGGCTCGAAGGCCCGCGTGCAGTGCGACGGGCTGATGATGGACGGGATCTCCCGGTCGGACACCTGGCCGGACATCCAGATCCAGAACCCCCACGTCACCGTCGCCCACGAGGCCACCGTCGGGCGCATCTCCGACGACCAGCTCTTCTACATGGGCTCCCGCGGCTTCACTGAGGACGAGGCCGCCGCGATGATCGTCAACGGCTTCATCGAGCCCGTCACCAAGGAGCTGCCGATGGAGTACGCCGTGGAGCTGAACCGGCTGATCCAGCTGGAGATGGTCGGCTCGATCGGGTAGCGCGTAGCAGTTGCGCGCACCTGTAGACACCATCCCGGCCCCGCCGTTCCTACCGCACCTGCGGTGGGTCAACGTCAAGTCGCTGCGCATGGACCGCCTCTTCGGGCGCCCGGTGCTGATCGAGTTCTGGGACCTCTGCCAGCCCCACTCGCTGCGGACGCTCCCCTACCTCAAGGCTTGGCACGAGCGCTACGAGCCCGACGGGCTGCAGGTGGTCGGCATCCACTCCCCCGGCTTCGCCGCTTCCCGTGAGCGCGGCGCGGTCGAAGCGGCCGTCGCGCGCCTCGGGATCGCCTACCCCGTGCTGCTCGACCCCGACCTGGAGATGTGGCGGGAGTACGAGAACCAGGGGTGGCCCGCCCGCTACCTGTTCGATGGGCGGGGCACGCTCTTTCACTACCACTATGGCGAGGGCGCTTACGTGGAGACGGAGCTCGCGATCCAGGAGCTGTTGGGCGTCGAGCGCGAGCCGCTCGCGCCGCTGCCACCAGAGGGCGCCGGCGGCGTACCTCCCATACCCAACACCTACCGAGCTTGGGCCGGGGCGAGCTCCGCGCGCGGGCTCTCCTCCAGCAGCCGCCGCAGGACCGGCGGGCCGTCGTCTTCCACCACCACGCACCCGCCCGGCCAGTACGGGTTGCCGGAGGATCGGCCATCGAGGAAGTAGTCGTCGTAGGTCCAGCAACCACAGTTGAGGAGCTGGGCGCCGCCGGGGGTGCGCCACTCGAGCTGCTCGTCACGAGGCAGGGGCCCTGTACGGTGGGTGTGGCCGAAGACGACATGTGAGCACGAGCCGCCCTGGCCCAGGCGGGCGACGACCTCGCCCATCGCGGCAAGGCCGGCACGGCGCAGGTCGGAGCCGGAGATGTTGGCCTGGAGAGGCCCCAGGCCAGCGCGGTTGAGCGCAGCGACGGCGAGCGGAAAGCTCCCCGCGAGCACCCGGTTGCGCAGGGCGGCGCGCCTGCTGAGCGGCTTGTGGTCACGATCGCCGCCGAGCGCGCGCCAGGCGCGCACGGTGGTTGGGTCGAGCGCTGTGTGCGTGCCAGCCTGCTGGGCCATGGCGTCAATCCAGGAGTAGATCGGGCTCAAGAGCGCCTCGTAGTCGTCGGGGCCACGGAGGGAGGCGGCGGGGCGGCGCTGGAGGCGCCCGATGGCGCCGATACCCAGGCGCTCCATGGTTGGGATCCGTATGTGGCAGTCGAGATAGTGGCCGTGGGTGGCATACACATCCGGGCGCACCCACACGCCCGGGTAGGCCCCACAGACGATGGCTGGGGAGGCCCATTCGGCGAGCGCGGCCAGCATCGGCGATCCCGCGGTGGCGGCAAAGCGCTGCTCGGCGGCCAGCGGCGCGGGAGCGGAGAGCTCACCACGGCGCTGCAGCCAGGGCTCGACGAGCGCGTGGTCGTGATTGCCGGCGAGCACGACAACCTCGCGCCCGGCGAAGGCATCCCCGAGGGCTTCGAAGAAGGGCCTCGCCGCGGCCATCGCATCGCGGCGGGGGCCGTGGCGCAGCTCGAGCACGTCGCCGAGCAGCACGAGGCTGTCGATGCCGTCGAGCGCCTCCAGCAGCAGCGTGCGCGGCGCGGGCCGGCGCAGCAAATCCACGCCTGAGCGCCCGCCCAGGTGCAGGTCCGAGACGATCAGGGTGCGCAAGTCTTACCGAATCCCGCCCACCCCACCGGCCGCGACGGCCTCGCGGATCGGCTTGGGGAGCATGAAGCGGACGTCCTCGCGGATTACGTGCAGCTCGGAGATGTCCTCCTCGCGCACCCCCCGGGCGCGGAACAGGTCCAGCAGCTCCTGCACCAGCTCGTCGGGAGCGCTGGCGCCGGAGGAGACGCCCACGACGCGCTTGCCCTGCAGCCACTCCTCGCGCACCTCGCCGCTGTTGTCGAGGAGGTGCGCCTCGGTGCCGCAATCCCGCGCCACCTCCACCAGGCGCACCGAGTTGGAGGAGTTGCGCGAGCCGATCACCAGCACCAAGTCGCAGTGGTCGGCCATCTGCTTGACCGCCGCCTGACGGTTGGTGGTGGCGTAGCAGATGTCCTCCGTGCGGGGTCCCGCGATGTGCGGGAAGCGCTCGCGCAGGCGCGCCAGGATCGCGGCGGTTTCGTCCACGGAGAGCGTGGTCTGGGTGATGTAGGCGACGCGCTCGGGGTCGGGCACCACGAGCGCGTCCACGTCGCGCACGCTCTGCACGAGCACGATCTGCTCGGGCGCCTCCCCCATCGTGCCTTCGACCTCCTCGTGGTCGGCGTGGCCGACGAGCACGATCGTGTAGCCCTGCTCCGCGAAGCGCCGCGCCTCGACGTGCACCTTCGTGACCAGGGGACAGGTGGCGTCGATCGTCTGCAGGCTGCGTGCCCGCGCGTTGGCGCGCACGGCGGGCGACACCCCGTGCGCGGAGAACACCGTCACCGCCCCCTCGGGGACTTCGGTCTCCTGCTCCACGAAGACGGCCCCCTGCGCGCGCAGTTGCTCGACGACGTGCTTGTTGTGCACGATCTCCTTGCGCACGTACACCGGCGGCCCGTGCAGCTGCAGCGCGTGCTGCACCGTCTGCACCGCGCGGTCCACCCCGGCGCAGTACCCGCGCGGGGCCGCGAGCAGGATCTTTTCCACCGTGTTGACCACCGAGTCCATTGTAAGGGCGCTTGCGAAGTACCCTAGGGGCCATGCCTCAGCGTCACCTCGACCGGCTCACAGCGGTGGACGCCGCCTTCCTGCTCCAGGAGGGACCGAGCTCGCACATGCACGTGGGCGGGCTCACGCTACTCGAGGGCCCCCCGCCCGCGCTGGAGGAGTTCCTGGGGCAGATCCGCAAGCGCCTGCACCTGGTGCCCCGCTACCGCCACAAGCTCGCCCACACCCACACGGCGCTCGACAGCAGCCGCCCGGTGTGGGTGGACGATCCGAGCTTCAACCTCGAGTACCACGTGCGCCACACCGCGCTGCCCGCGCCGGGGGACTGGGAGCAGCTGTGCAACCTGACCGCGCGCATCTTCTCCCAGCAGCTCGACCGCTCCAAGCCGCTGTGGGAGATGTGGCTGATCGAGGGGCTTCGCGACGACCGGTTCGCGCTGATCTCGAAGACCCACCACTCGCTGATCGACGGGATCGCGGGGGTGGACCTGGCGACGGTGCTGTTCGACCTCTCCCCCACGCCACCGCCGGTCCGCCACTCCGGGCGGCCGTGGCAGCCCCACCGCGAACCGGGGACGCTGGAGCTGCTGGCCGCGGGGGCGCGCGGGGCGCTGCGCGGGGCGCTCGAGCAGGCCGCAGGCGCCGCCGACGCGCTGGCGCACCCCGATCACGCGCTCGCGAGCGCGCGCGAGGCGGCGGAGGGCGTGGCGGAGATCGTGTGGGCGGTGCTGAACCCCGCGCCGGCAACGCCGCTGAACGTCGACATCGGGCCCCATCGGCGCTTCGTCGGGGTGGGCAGCCCGCTGGAGGACTTCAAGCTCGTCAAGCGCGCTTTCGGGTGCACCGTCAACGACGTCGTGCTCGCCGTGGTGGCTGGCGCGCTGCGTACCTTCCTGATCTCCCGCGGGGTGCGCACCGAGGGCCTGGAGCTGCGCGCGCTGGTCCCCGTGTCGGTGCGCGCCGAGGACGAGCACCACCAGATGGGCAACCGCATCGTGGTGATGCGCGGCCCGCTCCCGGTCTACATGGCCGACCCGCTGCAGCGCCTGCGCTTCGTCAAACGGGAGATGGACGGGCTGAAGGAGTCCAAGCAGGCGCTCGGCGCGGAGGTGATCGCGAACGCCCAGAACTTCGCCCCGCCCACGATCCTCGCGCAGGCCTCACGGCTGAACTTCTCCACGCGCCTGTTCAACCTGATCGTCACCAACGTCCCCGGCCCCCAGTTCCCGTTGTACGTGCTGGGGCGCCGGATGCTCGAGGCCTACCCCGTCGCCTTCCTGCCTCAGAGCCACGCGCTGGCGATCGCGATCATGTCCTACAACGGCCAAATGAACTTCGGCCTGCTGGGCGACCTCGACGCGATGCACGACCTCGACGAGCTCGGGGCCTCCATCGCCGAGGAGTTGGCCACGCTGGTATCGCTCGCGCACGAGGCCACCGCGGCGCAGCCTGCCTGAGCTTCAAAAGCCAAGCGCGAACTTGGCGTCCTCGCTCATCCGCTCGGGCGACCACGGGGGCACGAAGACCATCTCGCATTCGACCGAGTCCACCCCTTCGAGCTCTCCCACGAACTCTTCCATCTGTTCGGTGACCTGTGGGCCAATCGGGCACGCCGGGGTGGTGAGCGTGAACGTGATGTGCACGTTTCCCTCCGCGACCTCCACCCCGTAGACGAGCCCCAGCTCGACGAAGTCGAGGCCGAGCTCGGGGTCGATCACGTTGGAGAGCGCGTCAAAGACATCATCGACCTCGACGGTCGGGGCGGCGGCCGGCTCAGACATAGCGCGAGTGTAGCCGCTCAGTTATCGCAGCCCAAGCGGTCCCACATGTACAGCTGGATGCACTCGTTGGCGAGCTCGTTGGCGCGGCCGCGGGAGAGACGGGGCAGGACGGTGTCGAGCACCTGGTCCTCGGCCACGCCCTCCTGGAAGGCCTCCTCGCCGCGGAAGCCCGCCGCGATCTTCAGCGCCTCGCGGCGGTTCTCGCCGAGGCTATGGAAGACGCCTTGTAGGAATTCGGTGTTGGCGATCGGCTGGCCCACCTCCAGCGAGGCGTGCCATGCCGCGAGCAGTTGCAGGTCGTCGTCGTCGAGGTCCGCGATCGCCCTGGCGTAGTGGACCGAGAGCTCCTGGTCGGGGATGTCGTCGACCCAGGCCCGCACGACCTCGCCCACCAGCTGTCTGCGCGCCTCGCGGCCGACCGACTCGGCGACGACCCGGATCGCATCTTGAGGCTCGATGAAGCAAAGCGGCATCGCGCCAGACTGTAAGCGCCGGTGTGGACGGCATTTTTCAGAGATCGAGGGCCGCGCGGGCGCGCTCCAGCGCGTGGCCGTCCAGCGCCTCGGGCGCGACGCCCAGCGTCGCCCGCTCCCCCGCCTCCCAGTTGGCCAGCGCCAGGTCGAGCGCTTCGACCGGCACCGACATCGCCTTCGCCAACTCTCGTGCGCGGTGCTCCAGATGAATCGGGTCGCCGATCCCGAAGATGCGCTTGGCGGCCAGCGTCGCGAGGTCGCCGTGCGCGGCGCCCGGCGCGCTCGTGAAGCACAGGGCGTCGGCGCGCAGCTCGCACAGTCCGATGCGCCCCGCCGTGAGAAGCAGCTCGTAGCGGCCCATCCGCGCCAGGCCTGGGAGGGTGAGCCGCTCGAAGAGCCGCTCGAAGCGCCGCCCCGGAGTCCAGGAGGGATCGCCGACGAACGCCGACGCCCGCTCGGTCCACTGCAGGTAGGCGCGCAGCGTGGCGTCCCCCCGCGCGGGGTCGTGTGATGTGCGGGGACCGAGCGGGACCCCGTCGAGGTTCGGCAGCTCGCCCGCACGCCAGTCCGCCTCCAGGGCACGGCGGATACCGGCGAACGGGTCGGCTCCCTCCAGCGGGCAGAGGTAGGCGCTCAGGAAGCACATCCACGTGGCCTGCTCGGGATCCTCCTGTTCGCGCATCTCCCCGTAGAGGTCCGGCGGCGCGGTGGTGAGCGCCAGCAGGCGCCCGTCCGCGAACGCGACCTCCTCCGCCAGGCGCGCCGCGTCCTGGGAGGCGCGCAGGCCGGGCGCGAGCGGCGAGCGGTAGCCGTCGTCCTCGGCGCGGCGCTCGTGGCTGACGTGCACCCCCGTTCTCCGGCGGACCCGTTGCGCAGAGCCGCGACGCGCGCGGCCGCCAGCCGTGCGCCCGGAGTGGGCGGGGTCCGGGTGGGCGGGGTCCGAATCCCAGGCGCCCGCCCGGCGCCCGGCGCCCTCGGGCGGGGCTACGGTCTCCCGGCAGATCGGGCAGCGCTCGACGAAACGGTTGTGGCGGCAAAACCTCTGCATACACTCCAGTCTAGAAAGCTCCAACGACCAGCGCTACGCGACGGCCTGCACCGCCCGCGAGGGCAGCGGCAGCGCGAAGCCCTGTGCGCGCGCCCGCGCGGCGCCCGCGCGGCGCTCGTCCTCGAGCTCGACCACGTAGTTGGAGAAGTCCACCTGGATCGTGTGCCGCTTGGAGGCGTGGTAGCGACGGGCCTGGCGGCGCAGCATCGCCTGCATGTCGCGCTGCATCTGCGACGGCGAGGGCAGCGCGTACTCGCCGGTCAGGTGGCCGGCCGCAAGCCGGCTCTGGACCTCGGCGATCGGCATGATCGCGCCCCACGGCTGGACGAAGCCGATGAAGTACAGCCCCGGGCGCCCGGGCGAGAACAGGCGCTTGTAAAGCACCAGCCGGTTCTCGGGCGCCGAGACGAGCCGCTCGTCGAGGAACGGGAAGGTGATCTTGTAGCCCGTGCAGTACACGATCAGGTCGGCCTCCTCCTCAGTGCCGTCCGCGTAGCGCACGCGGGCGCCCGCGAGCTCGGCGATCTCGGGCCGGACGGCGATCGCCCCGTGGGCGAGCCGGTCGAGGATGCGCGAGGAGACCGTGGGGTGGGCCTGCCCGAGGCGGTGGTCGGGCAGCGGCAGCCCGTAGCGGTCCATTGGACCTACCGTCAGGCGCGTGACGAGCTGCATCCCGCGCAGCAGCCACGCGAACGGCACGCGGCTCGGCCGCACGCCCGCGTCGAGCGGCCGGCCGAGGATGTACTTGGGCACGACGTGCACTCCGCGGCGCGCCACCAGCGTGGTGGAGAGCGCGTGGTAGGAGGCGTCCACCGCGATGTCCATCGCGGAGTTGCCCATCCCCACCACCACCACCCGCCGGCCCGCGAGCTGGCCCGGTTCCTTGTAGTCGTGGGCGTGGATCTGCTCCCCGTCGAAGGAGCCCGGGATCGGCGGTTCCGGCCAGCGCGGGTTCCAGTGGTGGCCGTTGGCGACGAGCAGCGCGTCGTAGCGGCGCGTCTCGCGTTCCACCCTGTCCCCGTCCTGCTCGACGCCGCCCGCCGCACGATCGCCGCGGTCGTCCGCGCCCCCACGGGCGATCGTCACCTCCCAGCCACCGTCGGCGCAGGGGGCGGCGCGCTCGACGGTTGTCCCGAACGTGATCCGCTCGCGCAACCCGAAGTGCCCGACGTAGTCCTCGAAGTAGCGCGCGATCTGGTCGTGGCGGGGGAAGTCGGGGTAGGAGGGCGGCATCGGGTAGTCGGCGTACTCCATCCGCTCGCGCGAGGTGTTGATGTGCAGCGTCGAGTACGACGAGGACATCCCGTTGCGGTTGCCGAACACCCAGTTGCCGCCCACCCTGTCGGACTTCTCGAAGCAGTCGAAGGGGATGTCCCGATCGGCCAGGGCCTTGGCCGCAGTGATCCCCGAGGAGCCCGCCCCGATGATGCACGCGCGGGGGAGTGGTGTCATTCGACGCTGACCCCGCCGCTCACATGCCGCGGCGGGCCCTCGGGGCCCTCATCGGCGTCGGCGTGGCCGGGCAGAGCGCCATCCTCGGGCAGCGGGTCGGCCGGGGTGCCGCCGTTGCGCCGGCCGGCAAGAAAGCGATCGACCATCCGCGCGCACTGGCGGCCCTCGTTGATCGCCCACACGATCAGCGACTGCCCGCGGCGGGCGTCGCCGGCGGCGAAGACCCCCTCGACGGAGGTCGTGTAGGGCGCCACGGACTTGACGTTGCC
This sequence comes from Solirubrobacteraceae bacterium, assembly GCA_050696515.1. Lineage (GTDB taxonomy): Bacteria > Actinomycetota > Thermoleophilia > Solirubrobacterales > Solirubrobacteraceae > Palsa-744. The sequence continues at coordinate 1,490 of JBOGYA010000067.1, read as the reverse complement.
GCGCGGGTCGCGCTCGACGCCGAGCTGGTCGAGCAGGCCCTGCTCGGGGTGCAGGAATCCCATCGCGAGCAGCACGAGCTGAGCCGGCAGCTCGCGCTCGGTGCCCGCCACCGGCGCGAACGGCGGCGCGGGCTCGGCACGGGCGACGTGCAGGGTCGCGACCTTGCCGTCCGCGTCGCCGGAGAAGCGCGTGGTGGTGAGCGAGTAGTCCTGCTCGCCGACGCCCTCCTCGCGCGCCTCCTCCATCGCGTAGGAGAGGCGGTACTTCAGCGGCCACTGCGGCCAGGGGGTGCGGTCGTCGGGCCGGTGCGCCGGGGGCTCGGGCAGCAGCTCCAGCTGCACGATCGAGGCGGCGCCCTCGCGCAGCGCGTTGCCCACGCAGTCGGCGCCGGTGTCGCCGCCGCCGATCACCACCACGTGCTTGCCAGCCGCGGTGATCGGACTCCCCTCCGCCGATCGAGCGACGTCAGGCGCGGTTGAGGCGGGCGGGAGAGGGCCAGGGGTGGAGCCAGAGGGAGGACCGGAGGCGGAGGGAGTCGGCAAGGAAGAGGCGACAGACGGGGATTCGGTCGGCGAGGAGGAGGCGACCGGCGGGGATTCGAGCTCCCGCGCGACGAAGCGGTTGCGCTGGTAGAGGTAGTCCATCGCGAAGTGGACTCCCTCCAGGTCCCGCCCGGGGACGGGCAGGTCGCGCGGCACGCGCGAGCCGGTGGCGAGCACCACCGCGTCGAAGCTCTCGCGCAGCTCCTGCACGGTGACGTCGCGGCCGACCTCCACGCCGCAGCGCAGCTCCACGCCCTCGTCGATCAGCTGGCGTACGCGGCGCTCCACGACGCGCTTCTCGATCTTGAAGTCGGGCACCCCGAAGCGCACGAGACCTCCCGCGGCCTCGTCGCGCTCCAGCAGCGTGACGCGGTGGCCCGCGCGGCGCAACTGCTGCGCGGCGGCCATCCCGGCGGGCCCGGAGCCGACGACGGCGACCGCCTGACCGGTCTCGTGGCGCGGGGGCTCCGGCCGCACCCAGCCTTCTTTGAAGGCGTGCTCGATGATGGCGTGCTCGATCTGTTTGATGGTGACGGCGTCGCCCTCGCGGATCTCCAGCACGCACGCCGCCTCGCACGGGGCTGGGCAGAGGCGCCCGGTGAAGTCGGGGAAGTTGTTGGTGGCGTGCAGTTGGACGATCGCTTCCCGCCAGCGGTCGCGGTAGACGAGGTCGTTCCAGTCCGGGATCAGGTTGCCCAGGGGGCAGCCGTTGTGGCAGAAGGGCACCCCGCAATCCATGCAGCGGGCGCCCTGCTCGCGCAGCTGCGCCTCGGGACGGAGCACCATGAACTCGCGGTAGTCCCGTGCGCGCTCGTGCGGGTCGCGGTAGGGGATGCCATGACGCTCGATCTGCAGGAACCCGCCGAGCTTGCCCATCAGCGGCCCGGCCTTGTCGCGAAGCTGCTCAGCCTGCCCATCAGACCGCAGCCACTCACTCGGCCTGCTCC
>JBOGYA010000066.1:0-11861 GCA_050696515.1 Solirubrobacteraceae bacterium | reverse complement strand
CCCCCCCCCCACGCCGGTATGCCCTATAAACGCTGTGCCGCGGTCGCGTCCCTGTAGGCTGAGCGTGCGCATGGAGCCCGAGGAGCCGCAGGAGATCGAGCGCCCGCGGTCGGTTGCTGAGATCATCGGTGAGGCGCTCGATCTCTACCAGCGCTATCCGCTGCTGTTCTTGGTGCTGGCGCTCGGCGTGATCGTTCCCGCGCTACGTCGCAGCCGCGAGCTCACGCGCGAGCACTACGGGCACATCTTCGGCCTGCTGCTGGTCACCGGGCTGCTGAACGCCGGGGTCCTCCTCGGTGTCCGGGTCATCCCGCTCGGCAGCACCGCCGGCGCAGCCTCGGTGGCGGTGGGGATTGCAGCTCGCACGATCACGGCATCGTTCTCAGCGCTCACCCTCGCGCTCCTGTACTTCGACCTACGAGCGCGGCTGACGCAGAAGTCTCCCGGTGGCTCGAAACCCGAGTACGCACACCTGGGCGACCTCGACTGACGGCGGGCGCTGGTGCGGCGGTGAGCACCCGCGCGAGGCCGTGCGCAGCTCCGATGGCTGGGGCGCTTCACTGGCGTGCAGGCGGTTGGAGACCGTCCGCCCGGAGTTCATCTTGGAGTAGGTCGAGAGCGTTGTCGAGGACCTCCCTGGCGCGCTCGCCGCTGAACTGGGCGAGGCTGTGGCTGATGGCCCTTCTGTGCTGCCGGAGCGGGTCGGCCGCCTCCTTGTCGAGCGTGCCGGGAGGAGCGATCCAGACGCTCTCGAAGGCCAGCGACGAATGCTCGGCGATACGATCGAAGTCGGCGTCGTAATGCAGAACGCCAAGCTCGTGGGCAGCGGCAATCGCCGCCACGAGGTAGTCCTGGTGCGGCAGGCGGTGAAAGGCGGCCGCATGCCGCGCGAGCTCGGCCTGGCCTCGGAGCGCGGCACCGACGACGGCCTCCGTTAGCTCCAGCGGTCTGAGCGCCTGGAGCTCCTCGGTCAGCTCCTCGTGCTCGCGCGCGTTGCGCGCGCTGTAGAGGACCTCGAACTCCAGGATCGGCGATCGGTAGAGATGCCCTTCCTCGAGCGCTCGAAGCCAATGCGCACGCACGATCTCGTCGCTGCCACGCTGAAACGCGGAGTTGTCGACGAGGAGCTTCCTGCCTGCAAACGCCGAGTTCACCCGTGCAGCCACTGCGCGGAAGCCTCGCGGAGTGCCGCGTAGTCGAGGCCCTCCGGCTGCCGGAAGCGGTCGACCAAGCGCTGGGCGGCCGCACGCCGGCGCCGCTCGTAGTCCTCTGCGGCCTTGCTCTCCCGCTCGAGTGCATCCTCGCCCTTGCTGACGAGCGCAGCGAGAATCTTTGAATCTGAGGTTCCGGGGGGGAAGCTGCGTCGACTTCGCCGGAGCGCAAACTCGACCTTCTCGTCGCTCGTGATGGTGTAGCGGTGCTTCTTCGTCGGCATGTGAGGAGTGTAGCACTAAGTGCGGCACCCTGGCCTGACCCAAGCGGCAAGTGGTCTACCGGAGACACTGACCGCCCTCCCGGCCGACCGTAGCCACTAAGCGGGCAGCTTGACGCTGAGCGCAACGAGTGGGTAGCCCGCGATGTCGACGCGACGAAGCAGCAGCAGGGTGCCACCACCAGGCAGCGGACCCGCTCCGACGATGAAGTTATGCTCGTTGGCACCGCGGTAGGTCGTATTGCCCAGTTGGACCGTCGCGCGGGCGATGACCTTGTGGCCGTGCAACGGGAGCACGGCCACCGAGACGGATCCGCTCGGCGCCTGCGAGAGCACCACTCCAGCGACGTCGCCGCTGATTCCCGCGCGCCCGTCTCCCTCGTAGGGTGGAGCGTCTCCTTCCGATCGCGCTGCTAGCACGGGACGACTGAGCAGGCCGGTTTGATCGTTACGGCACTCGAAGCCGGCGTTTACCGTCTCGCAGGTCACGCCGTCGGTGAGCGTGAATTCCTCCAACTGGCCACCGATCTCTGTCCAACGGGGCTTTCCCGTGCGCCCGTCGAGCGCCAAGACTAGTTCGCCGTCGGAGGTTGGGCCAAGGCTGACGGGCCACTGGCGCGCTCGAGGAAGCATCCGCGCGTACCGGCGCGCCACTGCTTCAGTTACTTGTCCATTCAACAGCACCTCGTCGCCTTGGGTGGCGGCTCCGACAACGTTTAGTTCGATGAATGAGTGGGGTGAGCGACCGGCGACCGCGATCGATCGCCACTGCCACAGCGGTGCGCCGGTGCGCGGGTCCAGGCGCTGCACCAGCACGAATTCGTGTCCTGGGGAGGCGCAGGGGTATGAGGCTACGAGCAGAGCACCGTCGGCCGCGACGTGCTCGGCATACTTGTATTCGTTTCCCTGAGCCTGCGGACAAGAGGGAGGGCGTGTCCTACGCCACGCGACGGACCCCGTGTGGGCGTTCCGAGCGGTCAAAGCTCCCGAGGCGGCCCCCGTCACGACGACCCCCTGGCTGTACGCGATCGGCTGATGTGAAGGCCCGTACTTGTCGCCTTCGGTGACGTTGAGACTCCACAGCTGACGACCGCTGGTGGCGTCGTAGATGACATCGCGCGTGACCACGAGCTCTCCGGCGTAACCCACACCGTGCCCGAGCTCCACGACCAAGACACCGCCGCCGGTGAGTAAGCCCATTACCGATAACTTCGCCATCGGCAAAGAGGCACTCCACATCGCCTGACCTGTGAGCGTCGATACCGCCTCCAGTTCACCCTCTTCCCTGCCGGCGAGGAGCCCTACGACTAAATTGCCCGTCACCGTCGGATACACGAGCGGAGCTTGCCAGAGTGCCCGCACCAGGGCACCCGTCGACTCGACTAGCGGCAGTGCGACTGGCAGTCTGCCTTGAACAGTCGAATATCTCGTTTGGATCGCAGCGTCTCGAGCGGTAGACATCCTTTGAGCGCCGCGCCGCGCCGCGCCCGCGCATCCCACCAGGCAGACGAGAGCCGCAAGCGTCGCACCAAGCGTGAGCCTTCGCCGGAGGTGGTCTACGTTGTTTGCGCCCATCCCGACCGCATGTTGCTCAGTGGCGATCGGCCTGCATGCCTGTCGGCTCTGCGGGTTGTACTGCAGACCCTGCGTGACCCGGGGCTGGCGGATATCTATTGGTGCACCTGTTGGCTGGCTAGAGAGAGTTCTGCCCGCACGGTGGGGCGCTGATTGTCGATCGACAGGCGTTCCTGTAGCACACGCACTGCGGCGGCCGGCTGCCCGTCGAGTCGCAGCGCGCGGCCGATGTCGTACAGCGCGTAAGCGTAGGTCAGACAGGTGTCGCTGTTTGGCTGCACGCAGGCCGCGAGATTCTCGCCGCTCGCTGCGATCGCCTTGCGCAACAGCCCGATCGCCTCGCCGTAGTTTCCAGCGAGCAGCAGGTCATGGCCGCGAGCGTCGAGTTCGTCGGCAAGGGCAGGCGCGGGTGTTGGCGCCGGGTGGGATTGGACGTATGGCGCCGCCGCGGGTGGCGCTGGCGCGTGTGCGGGCGCCGCTGACGTTTGTGCGGGGGGCGCAGCCTGTGTCGGTACTTGTGGGGCAGGAATCGACTGCGCGGCTACACGTGCTGCCGCAGTTGGCTGACCGGACTGGTGGCTCGCCGACGGTGAGCGACGAGCGCTCAGCGGATGCGCACGACCGCTGCCTCGCCCCTCGCCGCCCGAGAGGCCGACGAGCAGTGTCACCGCGAGCGCGACGAGGACGGTGAAGAGCCCCACAGGCGCGAGCCATCTTCGGGGCGAACGGATTCCCGACGCCTCGGGTGTGCGGGCGTGCGCGCGGCGTCCGGCTGCCCAAGCCGGTGCGGTGCTGCTTCTCGAACGCAATGCGCCGAGCACCCGGTTGGTCGCATAGATCGAACGTGATGAGGTTCCCTGGAACCTAGTCGGGTGTTGGCGCCGGTGCTCGGGAGCGCGGGCGAGCTGCACTGCGGCTCGGCGGGCTCCCGGAGCGCCTTGGTGGGAGCGTTCGACGGGGACCCCCGCGAGGTCGAGCTCTTCGACGACGATCGCCGGGAACTCGACACCTCGCTAGCGCAGTTGCGCGTAGCCGACGGGTCCGCCGCCGCTGCGGCGCAGAGCGTCGATGACGATCGCCTGCTGGCGCTCGAGCTGGCGCGTATCGAGCGCTGAACGTCGTGCCGAGAAGACCTTAGTGTTCAACGATTGCAATCCTCGCTATCCGAGACCACGAGGTGCGGGTCTGCGACGACGCCCAGTCGGTCGTGCGCGACCCTCGCCCCCTGGGGGGTCGTGTCCTTAGCGGTACGCGCTGACGCAGCCCGAAGGCCGGCGTTCAGTCGGTGTTTCCCCGAACGAGCTCGGCTCAAACATCGCGATTGGGATCGGGTTCGCAAGGCGGCCGGATCGCCCCGTACAGCCCCCACGACCTACTCGACTTCAAAAGCAGCGGCGCAAGCCTTCTGCGCCGCCCCGGGATGAGGATGTTGCCGGAGGCGGGAGCAGCGGGCCTTCATCCAGCAGCAGCAGACACGGGGTTTAGCTTCGACGTAGCCGGCGGCGTCTGAGATACTATCCCCTGCCAGGGAGGCGGGCCGGACATCTCGCTAGCGAAAGGAGGCCCCATGTTCAGCTCAATCGTGGTCGGGACCGATGGCTCCGACACTGCCACCCAGGCGGTACGTCAGGCGGTTAGCTTGGCGAAGCCTGCTGGTGCGACGCTGGAGCTCGTGAGCGCATATGCGCCCGTTCGCGACCAGCAGTTGCATCAGGAACGCCGTGACTCCCCCGAGGATGTGCAGTGGGCGATCCACCCACGCCAAGAGGTCGAGGCGCACCTCGCTGACGCGGCGGACGTGGCGCGGAAGGCCGGGGTGAGCGTGAATATGCATGCGCGCCAGGGTGATCCCGCGGACGCGATCCTCGATGTCGCCGAGGAGAAGAACGCGGATCTGGTAATCGTCGCCAACAAGGGCATGACGGGGATCAAGCGCCACCTGCCCGGCTCCTCAGCGCCGAAGAAGGTCTTTCGTCGAGCGCCCTGCTCGGTGCTGATCGTTCGCACAGCCTGAGCGGCGGGGCAGGGTGGCTTCGACACGACTCGCCCCAGTGAGCCGAGCGGCTGCTGTCAGTAGGTCTCGGGCGGCTCGTAGGGCGGGCGTTCAACGATCCGTTCCCGGCCGGCGCGTCGTGGCCGCCAGGCAAAGAGATAGAGCAGTGAGAGCGCCAAGCCAAGGATGCCGGCGAGCATCAGGATCAGGCCGATCGTCTGGATGGAGATGCCAGAGACCGTTGCGGTGACTGCGTAGCGCAGGATTGCGCCTACCGCGATGAGGAAGACGGAGCTGCCAATGCTCATGTGGTTGGTCTACCCACCCCGGTGGGATCGAAAACCGGACCTCGGGTCAGCGCTTGTTGTCCTCGACGGCTCTTTGGAGCTGTGCCTTGTTCATTTGTGAGCGGCCTTCGACGCCGAGACTACGGGCCTCTTGGTAGAGCTGTTCGCGGGTGCGTCCACGTGGTCCGGGTTTGCCAGAGCGAAGCCCGCCGCGCCGCCCGGAAGAGATGTCGCTGGTGGACGTGTGCGAGCTGGAGGAGGATTCGCCGCTGCGGGCGCGCTCCTTGTTGACTGTGCGCGCAGCGATCTCCTCGGCGCGTGAAAGTGATACGCCACTTTTGCGCTCGCTGTCCTTGATGTGCTCGTACTGGCGCTCGCGCTTACTGCCTTTCTTTACTCCGCGGGGTGGCATTTCACTTGTCTCCGATGAGCTGGTGGTCTCTCATGTGTGCGCGCATGATTGAACGCACGCGACGCGCCTCGGCGCGGATGCCCGCTCGGGACATCATCGGCCGAGCAGTTGGCGGGCGGCCTTTCAAGACGTTCAGCGCAGCCTCGGACATGGAGGTGAGCTGCGGGCTTCGACGGCCGCGCCAGCGCACACGCGGCTCGGTGGTCGGGCTGAAATAGCCGATGCTCATGGCTGGCCTCCTCGGAGCTTGCAAGTCAACAGGTGCCACTAGAGGTTCTTCTACCCAAAGTCAGGAGGCTCAATCGGCCGGCCTGGTGTCGCTCTGGGAAGCGGCGATATCGCTTGACGAATGTCTTATGTTCGAGAGCGAGATCGCGCGGATGCGCCTGACGGTGAGCCTGTGCTCGGGACCTTCGGGTTATGAGCCGGGATCAGGGCGCCGCGCTTTGCGACTCTCTGGCGTTTGCCCCGCTAATCCGTCATTTTCGCGGATGCGGCGACTGTCGGCGCTTGCGGCGTTTTTCCGGACCTTGGCCTGGTTTTTCCTTGACCCAAAGTGGCTTGAGGGGTCGCCCGAGATCCTTCTCTAGTAGGTGGACGTAGGTATCGAGCGTGAAGCTCGGGGAGTGGTGTCCGAGCCAGCGCTGCACCTGGAGGATGTTGCGCCCTTCGGCGAAGAGGCGCGACGCGACGGTGTGGCGGAAGGTGTAGCGCTTCAGCAGGCGGCGATCTTCGTCGCGCGTTTCCTCCCGATAGCCCCGTCGGCCGGTGCCCTGATAGCGCTCGACCCACTCCAACGCGTAGGCGTGGAAGAACGTGTCGACCTGCTCGCGCGCAGCAAGTTCGCGCTCCTGCGTAAAAGACCAGACATGCAGTGCGTTGCAGGGTGATAGAGTTTTGCAGCAAGTGCCACTCTCCTGCGTATAATACTATCCTGCAAAGTGATGGCAAGGGAGCGATAAATGCAGGGAGGAGCCTTGGCGATCGAGCGGGAGGCGACCCATCGCCTACCGGAGATCCTTGCTGAGCTGCTGGACGAGCCTGGCCTACGCTTCGAGGCGCCTTCCAAAGCGGATGGCGGGGTCGATCTCGTTGGTTACGACGAGCGCGGCCATCGCTGGGTCTTCCAGATCAAGGTATCGAGCCAGCCCGGCCGCGTCGCCGACGTGGCAAGCCAGATGCTCAACCTCCGACGCGGCGACACGATCCCGGTCATAGTGGTGCCATACATGTCTCCTGCGGGAGCCCGTGCGGCGGAGGAAGCGGGGCTCAGCTGGATCGACCTGTCCGGCAACGCCCACATCCGCGGCGACGATCTCTATGTGCGGGTCGAGGGTCGCGCCAACCAGTTTCGCTCACGAGGACGGCCATCGTCCCCATTCGCACCCAAAAGTGCCCGCGTGACGCGTGTTCTACTCGAGGACCCTGGCCGGTGGTGGCGCCAGAAGGAGCTCGTGACGATTACCGGCCTCGATGACGGCAGCGTCTCGCGCATCGTGCGACGACTCGACGAAGATCTGCTGCTTGAGCGCCGCGAGCGCGAACTGCGCCCACGCGACCCCGGCCGCCTGCTGGACGCCTGGGCGCAGGACTACCGCTTCGCCCACCACGACATCCTCACCGGCCACATCAGCGGCAGCGGGATCGAGCTTGCGCGCGACCTCGCACAGCGCCTCGAAGCGCTCGACGTCCGCCACTCATTCACGGGTCTCCCAGCCGCGTGGGCGATCGACCACTTCGCCCGCTTTCGCCTGACCACGGTCTACGTCGAGGGCGACCCCCGCGACGCCGCCAAGCGCCTGGTGCTGCGCCAGGGCTCCGCAGGGGCCAACGTACAGTTCGTCGGACCGGACGACCTTGGCGTCTTCATCGGGGAGCACCCCCACGACGGGATCAACTGTGTCTCCCCAGAGCAGGTCTACCTCGATCTGCTGCACCTCCCAGAGCGCGCGAGAGAGGCCGCCGAGCACCTACGCCACCACCACCTCCAATATGCCCCCGCCGGATAAGCCCCGACACCACAGCGGCTATCAACGCGAGGAACCGCGTTGGTCGAAGCCACTTGCCTGACAATGGCCGTAACCCTCGGCGCACTGATGGACCGGCTGTGCATCGTCGGCGGGCTCGCGCCCAGCCTGCTCGTCGACCGCCAGGCCAACGCCGTCCCCTCCGGCGAAGCCGGACACGCCGGCACCAACGACCTCGACATCGGCCTCGCCGTCGCGCTGCTCGACGAGCAGCAGTACAGCGAGATCTCAAGACGCCTGCACCAAGAGGGCTTCGCTGCGGCTCGCCGATCGGTGATTGTTCCTCGGCGTCGTCTTCTCGTGCCGCCCCATTCGTAGTCTGCGGCAGCATCACAGGACGCTGGACGCCTACCGCTCGAACACTCCCACCACGTTCGAGACCCCGGCGGCGAAGGGGAAGTCGGCCTCGGGTTCGCAGAGGACGCGGAACTGGTAGTGGGCCGGGCCGGGGAGGCGGAAGCGGTAGAGGTAGCCGAAGCGCCCGCGGGCGCGGGTGCGGATCACGTGGAACTCGATCCAGCGCGCGCCGGGGGCGCGGGCCTCGAGCACGAGCTGCTTGCCCCCGGCGGGGAGCGGCCCGCCGAGCAGCCGCCCGCTGAAGCGGATCGCGCCTTCCGAGCGCGCGGTGCGCGGGGCGATGCGCAGCCGCAGCGTGGCAGGCACGGTGAGGGTGAGCGTGCGGGTGGCCACCGGGAGCGCGTCGCCGAGGTGGGTGCGGTAGGCGATGCGCAGCTCGCAGGAGGAGAGGCCGCGGGGGAGCGTGAGGCTCCAGCGGCCGTCCGCCGCGGTGCGGGGGGCCGCAAGCGCGCGGATGGGGGCGCCGGTATATGTGGGCAGCTCGCTGACTTCCACCTGGGCGCTCGCGATCGGAGCCCCGGCGGCCCCGGCTCCTCCACTGGTCTCGACCCTGGCCCATCCGCTTGTCCCCGTCCTGGCTCCGCTGGTCCCGGCCCCGGCCCCGCTCGCCCCTGCTCCGCTCGTCCCCGTTCCGCCTGCCCCCGCTCCTCCGCTTGTCCCTGCCCTGGCTCCTCCGCTGGCCCCGGCCCCGATCGCTCCACCAGCTCCGAGCGCGGTGAGGCGCCCTTCGATCGTGTGGGGCGCGCCGTAGCGGCCGCGGAGGCTCACCCCAGCGCGGCGGCCCTTCCAGCGGGCGGTGAGCGTGGCGCGTTCGGAGGGGTCCGAGCCGTTGGCGGGGCCGCGCGTGGGGCCGCCGGGGGGCGTGGGGTTGGCGAGGGTGACCTCGCGGTCGAGCACGGTGGTGGCGTTGCCCGCGGCGTCGGTGACGCTCACGACGAGGTGGTGCACGCCGTTGGCGAACCCGGTGGTGTCGAACGGCACGTCGGCGCTCAGCGCGGCGGGGCAGGGCTGGGTGTAGAGGAACGCGGGCAGCCCGTCGGTGGTTCCGCCCACGTCGCGGCAGCGCCCACCGTCTCCGTCGAGCACGGTGTGGCCGGCGAGCTGCCCGTCGAGGAGGAAGCGCGCTTCGTAGACCCCCGAGCCGGAGTCGGCGGCGTGGAAGGCCACGTCGGTGGTGCCCTTCACGGTGGGGTCTTCGGCGAGGCCTCCGCCTACCGCGGAGACGGTCGGGGCCGTGGGCTGGGAGAGGACGAGGTCGGCGGCGAAGAGCTCGACCACAGCCGCGTAGCGATTTTCGCCGCCTTCATAAGCTGGACATGGTTTTTTGTAGGGAGATCCGCAATAGGTGTTCAAAGAAAGATAGGGGCTGTTCAGCGCAGTGGCAGGAGCAAGGATGCGATTTTCAGGAGCGAACGGGGTCACAAGACTACCGACGCCTACGCATCCACTACCAGCCACACATTCGCCGAAGGGATGTGCGTTAAGGCCCTTTGCAACATCGCCCGCCAGCCAGAATAGATAGGAATCTTCTTCAGTTCCTCCACCCGGTATATCCCCCGCACGCCATACGGTTGCTTCAGCGATCACCTCGCTAGCGGGAGCATCGAAGGCCCACGTAGCTTTGTCATTTTCGGAGTCTGGAGCATGTTCATAGCCCGCATCCACAGCCGCAACTAGTCCACCCCCCGTTTCGCACGTGTTAGAGGTGGGGTCAACTGGAGAGTGTTCCGGCGCGCTCCACCCATCGGTGGGCGCAACCTGCCCGGAGGGCGTGCGGCATGAGTACACGTGGTACTGCCCCGCCCACGCAACCGCTACGAGGGCCGCGAGCGCGAGGGCTGCTGCCACGCTCGCGGCGAGGCCTGTGGCGACCGTTCTCTTCGATACCCGCACTGCCATCTCATCCCGATGTCGGTCGGGGACCGGCGCTGGCCCCCTCCCAATTGTGCCACGCGGCGGCGTGACGGTCCAGAGTAATCGAACGGGTGTGGCCTACCCGAAGCGGATGGGCAGCTCGGCGAGGCCGTAGATGCCGGTGATGCCCTCGAACACAGGCTCTCCGGCGAGCTGCAGGTTTGGCATCCGGGGCGCGAGGAAGGCGAGCGCCTCCTGGAGCTCGACGCGGGCGAGGTTGGCGCCGAGGCAGAAGTGCACGCCGGCGCCGAACGTGAGCGCCCGCGCGCGGCCGCGGTCCACGGCGATGTCGAAGTCGTCCGGCTCGCCGGCCCCCTCGGGGAGGTCGCGGTTGCCGGTGAACGCGCACACCATCACGATCGTGCCGGCGGGGAACGTCACGTCGCGGAAGGTCACCTCCTCGGTGACGATGCGGGCGGTGAAGGGCGTGATCGGCTCGAACCGCAGGGCCTCCTCGACGGCCTGCGCGGCGAGCTCGGGCCGCTCGGCGAGCGCTGCCCACTGGTCTGGGTGCTCGGCGAGCAGCCGCACCGCGTGGGCGAGCTGTGCCTGGGTGGTGTCCACGCCGCCGATCAGGACGTTCAGCACGAGGTTCACGCACTCCACGTCCGACAGCCGCTCGCCCTCCTCTTCGGCGGCGATCAGCTTCGATATGAGGTCGTCGCCGGGGCTCTCGCGGCGCGCGCGCACGAGCGCCCACGCGTACTCGTAGAACTCGGCGACCGCCTGTTCGATCCCGGCTTTCTGCTCGACCATCGAGATCGCGTCGAACTGACGCTGAATCCAGTTGGACCAGTGGTGCAGGCGCGGGGCGTCCTCCAGGGGCGCGCCCATCACGTGCGCGATCGCCTGCGAGGGGTACGGCTTTGCGACTGCCTCCACGAACTCACAGCGCTCACCCTCGATCTTCTCGAAGAGGTCCCCGATCAGCTCGCGCATCACGGGCCGGTAGCGCTCGACGGCGCGCGGGGATAGCGACGGGTTGACGAGGCTGCGCAGGCGGGTGTGGTCGGGGCCGTTGATGTGGAGGATGTTGCGGCGCATCTCCTCGTACAGCGGCCCCTCGCGGACGTCGAAGATCTCCGCGATAGTCATCCCGGGGAACACCGCCGAGCGCGTGCGCAGGAAGAACTCGACGGCCTCGCGGTCGAGCACGGCGTAGCCGTAGGGCCCCGCGGCGAGCCACCCCTGGGCGCGCAACTCGCGCATCGATGTGTGGAACCGCTCCCCGCGCATGGTGGGGTCGGTGTAGTCGAGCGTGGGCAGCTCGAGCTCTTCGACGCGGGGCATGGCGCGACGCTACCACGCGCCCACTGGCCGCGCGCGGCGACGCTCTCCCTCCTCCTCCTCCTGTTTGTGGCTGTGCGTGTGCTTGGGGTGTGCGGGGTGCTTTGGCCCGGCCCGCCTGCGGCGCGGGACTATTTCTTGGGGTGGACTATCTGCTTGAGGCCGGCTCCGGGAGTGAACTTAGGGGCCTTGGAGGCTTTGATTTTGACTTTCTCCCCGGTGCGGGGGTTGACGCCCTGGCGCGCGGCCCGTTTGACCACGGAGAACTTTCCGAAGCCGGTGATCACGACCTCGTCGCCTTTCTTGAGCGCCTTGCCCACGGTGCTCACGAACGACTCGAGCGCACGTGAGGAGTCGGCTTTGGAGAGACCGCTGTCGGCGGCGAGTGCGTCGACGAGCTGTGTCTTGTTCATCGGTGGCTTCCTTTCGGTGGTTTCCAATAAGGCGCGCAGACTAGCGCTCCTGTCGGAAAGACCGCTTGCCGAAAGGGAATCGATCAGCGGGCGAGCTTCTTGCCGGGGTTCAACAGACCCATCGAAAGAGCGGGAGTGGGGCAGGCCCCCCTCCCGGCCTCCTC